>NZ_JASCOR010000328.1 GCF_029959445.1 Stenotrophomonas sp. PS02298
GAGCCATGCTCGGCAAGGGCCTCTACCGGTAAGGCTTCTGCCGAGCATGGCTCGGCACTACGCTCCCTCCCTTGCGCCGCAGGCGTAGGGGAGGGTTGGGGAGGGGGTGGCTTTTGAAGCATTGCCGATAAAGCCTCTGCCGAGCATGGCTCGGCACTACAGGTGGGGCTTTACCGGTAAGGCTTCTGCCGAGCATGGCTCGGCACTACGCTCCCTCCCTTGCGCCGCAGGCGTAGGGGAGGGTTGGGGAGGGGGTGGCTTTTGAAGCATTGCCGATAAAGCCTCTGCCGAGCACGGCTCGGCACTACGACGTCTGGTTTATTGTCAGCTTCGCGGCTTACGCCGCTCCTACACACGGGGACGCTTCATGCCTGCTGCATTGCCTGTCTACATGCCTTGGTTGATGACGGCTGGTTTCGGCTGGTTGTATTACCGGCGTATCCGTCGCCACTTCGGCTGGCAGCCATGGCGCCCTGTTCGTAACGGCTTCCGTATCGGTCTGCTGTCGTTGGTGAGTGCTGCGCTGGTAGCTGCGGCGATATATATCCCGCATGTCGCGTTGGGGATTGTTGCCGGCGCAGTCGCCGGGGTTGGATTGGGCGTGTTCGCACTTAAACAAACGTTGATCAGTCCACGCGATGGGCGGGCCGGCTACACGCCGAATCCGTGGATCGGCGGTGGCTTGGCAGTATTGCTGATCGGACGCTTGGCCTGGCGCTGGTATGGCGGCGCTTTCAGCCAGGGCATGGGCGCGGGCATGGGCAATGCCAGTCCGTTGACCTTGGCGTTGGCGGCGGCCTTGATCAGTTATGGATTGGTGCAGGCGGTAGGCCTGGCGATACGCCTGCGCTGATATCGGTAGTGCCGAGCCATGCTCGGCAAGGGGCCTTACCGGTAAAGCCCCTGCCGAGCATGGCTC
>NZ_JASCOR010000329.1 GCF_029959445.1 Stenotrophomonas sp. PS02298
TGCCCGGCCTTCTTTTTTTATGCTTTTGTAGGAGCGGCGTAAGCCGCGAAGCCACTGAACCAACAAACCTCAGTGACCATAGACCACGCTTGATCCATTGCCATCAGCTTCGCGGCTCACGCCGCTCCTACAAGTCACCAGCAAACGCAATTGGAGAACCCCATGCAACCCGACTTCTGGCTGCAACGTTGGCAAAACGGTCAAATCGGCTTCCATCGCAACGAAGTGATGCCACTGCTGCAGAAGCACTGGCCCGAACTGCAACTCCCGGCAGGCAGCCGCGTATTGGTGCCGCTGTGCGGCAAGACCCTGGACATGCACTGGCTGGCCGCGCAAGGCCACCGCGTGCTTGGTGTCGAATTGTCGCCAATGGCGATCGAGCAGTTCTTCGCCGAAGCCGACATCATTCCGCAGCGCCACAGCAGCCAGTACGGCGAGCACTACAGCGCCGGGCCGATTGAAATCATCTGTGGTGATGCATTTGCACTGGACGCGGAGTTGCTGGCAGACACAGCCGGCGTCTACGATCGCGCCGCCCTGATCGCCTTGCCGCCGCACCTGCGCCAACACTACCGCGACACCTTGTACGGGCAGTTGCCGATAGGTTCCCAAGGCGTGCTGATCACCCTGGAATACCCGCAGGACGAAAAGCAGGGCCCGCCGTTCTCGGTGGAGGAAGCCGAAGTGCAGCGCTTGTTCGCCAGCCCCTGGCAGGCCGGCCTGCTGGAACGCCGCGACATCCTTGATCAGCAGCCGGATTTCCGCGCGGACGGCGCAACTGCACTTTCCACCGCCGTCTACAGGCTGCAGCGCCTGTAGTGCCGACCCATGGTCGGCAGGGGCATTACCGATAGACCTGACAGATGCCGACCATGGGTCGGCAC
>NZ_JASCOR010000032.1 GCF_029959445.1 Stenotrophomonas sp. PS02298
GGCTTTGGCTCCTGGCTTTGGCTCCTGGCTTTGGCTCCTGGCTTTGGCTTTGGCTTTGGCTTTGGCTCCTGGCTTTAGCTTTAGCTTTAGCCCTTCTCCCGCCTGCGGGAGAAGGGTTGGGATGAGGGGGCGCTTTAGCCTTGGCCCTTGCTTGGGGCGGCGACGTCACCTCCCCACACCCGCATCGTCGCAAAGTGCGAAAATCAACATCCCCTGCCCCAAGGATTCCGCAATGTCCAAGACCGCTTTGATCACCGGCGCCACGTCCGGCTTCGGTGCCGCCGCTGTCCGTCGCTTCGCTGCGGCCGGCTGGAAAGTGATCGCCACCGGTCGCCGTGCCGAGCGTCTGCAGCCGCTGGTTGAAGAATTCGGCGCTGACAAGATCCACGCCGCCGCCTTCGACATCCGCGATGCCGCCGCAATGGCGGCCGCACTTGCAGCATTGCCGCCCGCCTTCCGCGACATCGACCTGCTGGTCAACAATGCCGGTCTCGCCCAAGGTACCGCTGCGGCCCAGCACGCCAGCCTGGAAGACTGGCGCACCATGATCGACACCAACATCACCGCACTGGTGACGCTGACCCATCATCTGCTGCCCAAGCTCGTGGAGCGCCGTGGCGCGATCATCAACATCAGCTCCACCGCCGCGCTGTATCCGTATCCAGGCGGCAATGCCTATGGCGGCACCAAGGCCTTCGTCAGCCAGTTCTCGCTGGGCCTGCGCTCGGACCTGCACGGCACCGGCGTACGCGTGACCGCAATCGAGCCTGGCATGGCCGAAACCGAATTCACCTTGGTGCGTACGCACGGCAACCAGGCCGCATCCGATCAGCTGTACGGCGGCGCCAGCCCGATGACTGCCGATGACATCGCCGAGCAGATCTTCTGGGTGGCGACGCTACCCGAACACCTCAACGTCAATCGCATCGAGTTGATGCCGGTAAGCCAGTCGTTTGCTGGCTTCCAGGTGGCACGCAACGCCTGATCGCACGAAGCGCAGCCCTTGGCTGCGCCTTCGCGGCAACTCAGTCCAGCCAGCCGTCACGCTCGCTGTGCAGGATGCGGCCATCGATGCCGCTCATGCGGACTTCAACGCGCTGGTTGCGGGCGTTGCGTGCTTCCAGCTTCCAGGTGGCGCCATCGCGTTCCAGCGAGTGGATCTCGCGCAGGCCAGCAGCGCCAGCCCGGGCCAGGATCTGCTCGCTGCCCAGCAGGGCGCGGCCGTCGTGCTCGTCGAAGATCTCACCGGTCGCCGGGTCCACCCACACCTCGGCGAAGCGGCCATCGGCGCGCGCGACATCGGCTTCCCACAGGCCGTCGTCCTTCTCGATCTCGTGGATCTGCGTGTAACCGGCGGCACGCAGCTTCTGCTCGACCTCGGCCATGCCCAGCGACTTGGTCTGTGCATGGGCGCTGGTGCTCAATGCCGCGGCGATGGCGGCGGTGGCGAACAATGACTTCAACATGGGGGAGTTCCTTGAGTGCTGCCGGATCAGCCCGGCCCAAACAGTCTCCGCCGCCTGCCTAACAGTGTCCTAGCCAGTACTGTTAGTCGATTGTTAGCCAGCTGCGTTATCAATAGCGCCATGTTTTCCTACCGCACCCTTGTCGCCCTCGCTGGCCTGTCCTTGCTGACCGCAGGCACGCCGCTGGCCATTGCCCACGGCCAGGACGCCGCACAGCAGACCGCTCGCCAGGCCTTGAAGCAGGGCCGCTACGTGCCGCTGGAAAACATCGTGCGCGATGCCCTGCAGCGGCATCCGGGCAAGCTGCTGGAAGTGGAACTCGACGACGGTATCTACGAAGTGGAAATCCTGCGCGCAGACGGCGTGGTCATCGAGCTCGACTATGATGCCCGCAGCGGTGCCCTGCTGAAGATCGAACTGGACGATTGATGCGGATCCTGTTGGCCGAAGATGACCTTGAACTGGCCAGCCGCCTGCAGCCCTTGCTGGAGCAGGCCGGCTACGTGGTCAGCCACGTCAGCGACGGCCGCGAAGCCGAGGAACTCGGCCAGATCGAGGAACTGCAGGCAGCCATCGTCGACCTTGGCCTGCCCGGCCTCGATGGGCTCAGCGTGATCGAGCGCTGGCGTGGCAATGGCCGCGACTTCCCGGTGCTGGTGCTGACCGCGCGCGGGCGCTGGCACGACAAGTTGGCCGGCTTCGATGCCGGTGCCGATGACTACCTGACCAAGCCCTTCCAGGCCGATGAACTGATCCTGCGCCTGCGGGCGCTGATCCGCCGCAGCAACGGCCATGCGAGCGCGCAGCTGAGCTGTGGGCCGCTGCAACTGGAGATCAACGCCGGGCGCTTCCTGCTGGAAGGACAGCCACTGTCACTGAGCCCGCAGGAGTTCCGCCTGCTCAGCTATTTCATCCACCATCCGGGCAGCGTCGTCAGCCGCGAGCGGCTGGGCGAACAGGTCTTCGACGGCGGCCATGATCCCGACTCCAACGCACTGGATGTGCTGCTGGGACGGCTGCGGCGCAAACTTGGCGTGGACATGATCCAGACCGTACGCGGCCAAGGCTGGCGTTTGGTCGCTCCGGTATGAAGACGCTTTCGCTACGTGCACGCCTGCTGCTGGCTGGCAGCTTGGGGCTGGTGCTGGTATCGGTGCTGGCCGGTGTACTGCTGGGGCGCTTGTTCGAACAGGCAGCGCGCGACAACCTGGACACGCAACTGGAACAGGATCTGCTGACCGTATTGGCGCAGGCCGAGATCGACGCCAGCGGCAAGCTCACGCTGCGCCAGGAACCCAACGACGCCCGCTTCCAGCGGGTGTTCTCCGGCGCGTACTGGCAGATCGCCACGACCGATGGCCAGGTGCTGCTGCAATCACGCTCGTTGTGGGACGAGAGCCTGCAGCCGCCGATTCCAAGGATTCCCACCCAGGCAATCGGCGCGGACTTCAGCGGTCCGATGCAGCAACCCCTGCGCGGCCTGACCCAACAGGTGCGCTTGCCGCGCAGCAAAGCACCACTGCAGGTCACCGTCGCCAGCGATCGCAGCCAGCTGGATGCCGATGTCGCCCGTTTCCGCCAGCGCTCGGCGCTGGCGATGGCGGTATTGATCGCAGCGTGGCTGGCGGTGCTGGTCAGCCAGGTGCAGTTCGGCCTGCGTCCATTGCGCGCGCTTGGCAAGCGTGTGGAACAGGTGCGTCATGGCGATGCCGCACAGATCAGCAGCGAGGGGCTGGGGCGCGAAGTAGCGCCGCTGGCCGAAGAACTCAACGCCCTGCTGGCCCACCACCAGCGCATGGTCAGCCGCGCGCGCAGTAGCGCGCAGGATCTGGCGCATGCGTTGAAGACACCGCTGAGCGTGCTGCATGCCGAAGCCGATGGCAGCGGCGAGCACTGGCGACAAACCGTGCGCGAGCAAAGCCGGCGCATGCAGGCAAGCATTGATCGTTATCTGGCCTCGGGCATGGCCGCAGACCGGCATCAACGCAGTGCTATCGCGCCAGTCGCGCAATCGCTGTGCCGACTGATGCAGCGTGTGCACGGCGAGCGCGGCATTCACTTCGTCGCCGACGCCATCGATGCGCAGCTGTGCTTTGCCGGCGCGGCAGCCGACCTTGAGGAAATGCTTGGCAACCTGCTCGACAACGCTGGCCGCTGGGCAGCACATGAAGTACGCATCCAGGCGCGCGCCGATGACCAGCAGCTGCTGATCGACGTCATCGACGACGGCCCGGGCTTGGCTGAGGAAGCGCTGCAACAGGTGCTGCAACGTGGCGTGCGCCTGGACGAACGCGATGGCAGCAGCGGGCTTGGGCTGGCGATAGTCGGCGACATCGTCGACAGCTATGGCGGCAGCTTGAGCCTTCGAAATACCGGCAACGGTCTGTGCGCCAGCCTGCAGCTGCCACGGGCCTGAGCGCACGTCACGAACAGAAAACGCCGCGCTGGCAAGCCTGCGCGGCGTTTTCTGTTTCCTTACAGGTGCCGTTGGATCAGCCCAGCGGTTCGTCCGACAGGTAGGTGTAACCGGTCAGGCCCGCTTCCAGTGCGGCATCCAACTCCGCGGCACGTTCGGCCGACAGATCGGCGGCGGCGACGCGCTCACGGTAAGCCGTGCGCAGGTCAGCCAGGCTGTAGCCCACATAATCCAGCATCACATCGGTGGTATCACCGCGACGCTGCTGGGTGATCACGTAGCCGTCGTCTTCCACCACCACTTCCACCGCGTCGGTATCGCCGAACAGGTTGTGGATGTCGCCGAGGATTTCCTGGTAGGCGCCCACCAGGAAGAAGCCGATTCGGTAGCTCTCGCCATGGCGTACCGCGTGCAGCGGCAGCGAGCTGTCCAGGCTTTCGTTCTCGACGTAGGTCTTGACCATGCCATCGGAATCGCAGGTCATGTCGGCGATCACGCCGCGACGCTCGGGGCGCTCGTTCAAGCGCTCGATCGGCACGATCGGGAACACCTGGTCGATTGCCCATGCATCCGGGATCGACTCGAACACGCTGAAGTTGACGAAGTACTTGTCGACCAGGCGGTCGTTCAATTCGTCCAGCGCCGGGCGATGGCTCTTTTCGTCATAGCTCAGGCGCGCACGCACGCCGTTGGCGATGGCGTAGAACAGGTCATCAATGCGCGCACGCTGCGGCAGGTCGATCTGGCCCAGCGCATAAGCGCTCAAGCCCTCGGCATGGAAATGCTGGGCTTCCTGGAACAGTTCCACCGCCGGGCGCTGGTCGAGTTCCTCATGGATCTCGCGCAGGTGACGGATCGCCGCCGGCTCGTCGTCATGCGCTTCCGGCACGCGGCCTTCGGCTGCCTGCTCCACTTCCGACACATTGGCGATCAGCACGGCGTGATGCGCGGTCATCGCGCGGCCGCACTCGGTGATGATGCGCGGCGGGGTCAGGCCATGCGCTTCGCAGGCCTCGGCCAGCGGCTGCACGATGTTGCTGGCGTAGGCGTTGAGGCCGTAATTGATCGAGCAGTAGCTGCGCGAACGGGTGCCTTCGTAGTCGATGCCCAGACCGCCGCCGACATCGACGTGGCTGATCTTGGCGCCCAGCTGCGACAGCTCGACGAAGTAACGGGTGGCCTCGCGCATGCCGTTGGCGATGTCGCGCACATTGCTGATCTGGCTGCCCATGTGGAAATGCAGCAGGTTCAGGCAATCGGCGTACTCGGTGTCACGCAGGGCCTTCCACAGGTCCAGCAGCTGGCGCGGGGACAGGCCGAACTTGGCCTTGTCGCCACCGCTGTTCTGCCACTTGCCAGCGCCCAGCGAGGCAAGGCGCATGCGCACGCCCAGGCCTGGCTTCACGTCCAATGCCTTGGATTCCTCCAGCACCAGCTTCAGCTCGGACGGCTTCTCGATGACGATATAGGTCTGCAGGCCGAGCTTGCGGCCGATCAGGGCCAAGCGGATGTACTCGCGGTCCTTGTAGCCGTTGCAGACGATCAGTCCGCCCGGCCGGCTCAGCGCCAGCACTGCCATCAGCTCCGGCTTGGAGCCGGCTTCCAGGCCAAAGCCCTCGCCGTGGTGGCTGGCCAGGGTGCCGGCCACGCCACGGTGCTGGTTCACCTTGATCGGGTAGACCGCGGTATAGCCGCCAGCGTAGTCCCAGTCGGACTGGGCCTGGGCGAAGGCAGCCTGCAGCTTGCCCAGGCGCTGGCCGAGGATGTCCGGGAAGCGCACCAGCAACGGCAGTTTGGCGCCGGCGGCACGTGCCGAATCGACAACCTGCGGCAACGACACCGCCGCGCCTTGGGCGCCTGCGGGACGGACCACGACGTGCCCGGCGGCATCGACGTCGAAATAACCATCAGACCAGTGCGGAATCGAATAGGTCTTGCGGGCCTGTTCGAGGGACCAATCGCTCATCGGCGTAGCAACTCTCAGCTGTGGATAAACAAGGACGCGCATTCTAACGCTAGCGGGGCAAGGGTCCGTTACAATCCGCGCCCTCACTACCTCCCCTCTCCCCCCGGGAGAGGGGTCGGGGGTGAGGGTAAGCGTGAAACCTGAATATGTCAGGCTTCGCCCTTACCCTCATCCGCCCCTTCGGGGCACCTTCTCCCAACGGGAGAAGGGCACAGCCTCCCCTTCCAGGAACTTGCAATGACCTCCAACGAAAACTGGTTCATCGAACACTTCCAGCCGACCGGTTCGGCTATTGGTTTCCGCATCACCGGCAAGCTGGACGAGGTGCAGTCGCCGTTCCAGAAGATCGAGATCTACGACAGTACCGACTGGGGCAAGTTGATGGTCATCGACGGCGCCATGATGCTGACCACCAAGGACAATTTCTTCTACCACGAGATGATCAGCCACCCGGTGCTGTTCACCCACCCGGCGCCCAAGCGCGTGGTCATCATCGGCGGCGGCGACTGCGGCACCCTGCGCGAGGTGCTCAAGCACCCGGGCGTGGAAAGCGCCACCCAGTGCGATATCGACGAGCAGGTCACCCGCATGGCCGAGAAGTATTTCCCGGAACTGTGCGAATCCAACGGTGACGCCCGCGCCGAGCTGCTGTTCGACGACGGCGTGGCCTACATGGCCAACTGCGCCCCGGGCAGCGTGGACGTGGTGATCGTGGACTCCACCGACCCGGTCGGCCCGGCCGAAGGCCTGTTCAACAAGGCCTTCTTCGAGAGCTGCTTCCGCGCCCTGAAGGACGACGGCCTGCTGGTGCAGCAGAGCGAGTCGCCGCTGGCCCTGCTGGAGCTGATCAAGGACATGCGTTCGGAAATGGGCAAGGCCGGCTTCCAGTCGTTCAAGACCCTGCCGTTCCCGCAGCCGTGCTACCCGACCGGCTGGTGGTCGGTGACCGTGGCCAGCAAGCAGGCCGGTTTCGGCTTCGGCTTCCGCGAGGCCGATTCGGCCGCCAAGCCGTTCGACACCCTGTACTACACCGCTCCGCTGCACACCGGCGTGCTGGTCAGCCCGCCGTTCGTGGCCAAGGCGCTGGGCGAATAAGCCCCCTGCCAGCGCCGTGAACCGAACCCCGCGCCCGCAACGGCGCGGGGTTTTCGTTTTCTGGCCATGACGCACACAGGCGCGCGTCACATCAGCCACGCCATCGCAACAATCATTTCCGTCACACGGCGCCTACATTTTTTTTACATTCAGCAATTCATGGACTGTGCAGTTTTATAATTTCCGCACACCCTCGCCCGCCCAGGGCACGTTAGACCGGCTTTGCAAGACGCTTTCCGCGCCATGCCCGCGTCAGGAAGGTTTTGATGAATACATTGCCCAGCTTCGACGGCGAACACGCGATTGTCCCAGCCCACCATCTGCTCAAGCGTGGCGAACGCCTGCTGGAGCCAGACGTCTACCGCACCGAACTTGACGGCCGCCCGGCCGTGGTCAAGGACTACCGCCGCTATCAAGGCACCCCCCTGTCGCCGGTGGCGCGCCTGCTGGTGCGCCGCGAAGCCAAGGTGCTCAAGCGCCTGCAGGGTTGGAAGCACGCGCCGGCGCTGCTGGGCACCCTTGGCGGTCTGGCACTGGGCATGGAATTCATCCCCGGTGACACCTTGAGCGCCGGCGTGCAGGGCGTCACCCAGGAAGTCTTCGACCAGCTGCAGAACGCGCTGGCGCGCCTGCATGCGGCCGGCATCACCCATAACGACCTGCACGGCACCAATGTGGTGGTCAGCGCCGGCGTGCCGGTATTGCTGGACTTCACTTCGGCGCTGCGCTCGCCACGCTGGTTCCGGAACTGGCCGATCTCACGCCAGCTGCGCCGCAGCGACATGAAGAACCTGGTGAAGATGCGCCAGCGCCTGACCGGACAGCAGCCCTCCGCCGAGCAGGCCGCAGCGCTGGCCGAGCCAGGCTGGGTGCAAGCGGTGCGGAATACGTGGAAGCGGCTTTATCGGCGGATCAAGGGCTAAAGCCAAGGCTTACCCCTCCCCAACCCTCCCCTCCGCCTTCGGCGCAAGGGAGGGGGCCAAGCTCTGCTCCCTCCCTTGCGCGTAGCGCAGGGGAGGGGTGCTCTAAAGTTCCAAGGCTTCAAAACCCCAAAACCTCAAAGCGCATCCCCATCGAGTTCACCGGTGCGGATCCGCACCACGCTGCCCAGGTCATACACGAATACCTTGCCGTCACCGATCTTGCCGGTACCGGCGGCCTTGACGATGGCTTCCACCACCTCGTCGGCCTGCGCATCGGTCACCGCGACCTCGATCTTCACCTTCGGCAGGAAATCGACCACGTACTCGGCACCGCGATACAGCTCGGTGTGACCCTTCTGCCTGCCAAAGCCCTTGACCTCGGTGACGGTGATACCGGCCACGCCGCGTTCGGCAAGCGCCTCACGCACGTCGTCCAGCTTGAACGGCTTGACGATGGCCATGATCATCTTCATAGGTCGGCTCCTTGGGTGATACCTGAAGCATACCGCGCAGGCTGACGTGTCACTAGCAAGCTTCCGGACTATCCTTACCATTGGCACTAACGGATACCGATGCCCGCAACCAACAGCCGCCCTCTAGGCTCGGCTCACCCCTGCGGAGAAACCCCATGATCGACCTCAACCACATTGATGCGCTGGCCCGCCGCCTGAGCGACCTGGTGCCGCCAGGCCTGCGCGACTCGCGCGAAGAACTGCAGGCCACTTTCAAGAGCGCACTGCAGGCAGGGCTGGGCAAGCTGGACCTGGTCACCCGCGAAGAATTTGAAGTGCAGCGTGCCGTCCTGCTGCGCACCCGTGAAAAGCTCGACGCGCTGGAACACGCCGTCGCCGCCCTGGAGAACCGCGCCACCGACAAGAACGCCTGAGCGCCGGGCGGTGAGCCTGGCGCTGGTGCACAGCCGCGCCCGTGCGGGTGTGCACGCACCGCTGGTGCAGGTGGAAGTGCACCTGTCCGGTGGCCTGCCCTTCACCCAGATCGTCGGCCTGCCCGAGGCCGCTGTGCGCGAATCACGCGACCGGGTGCGCGCCGCCATTCTCTGCGCGCAATTCGACTATCCAGCGCGACGCATCACCATCAATCTGGCACCCGCGGACCTGCCCAAGGAAGGCGGTCGCTTTGACCTGCCCATCGCGCTCGGCATCCTCGCCGCCAGCGGCCAGATCGACCGCAATGCCTTGGCCAACTACGAGTTCATCGGCGAGCTGGCACTGACCGGCGAATTGCGTGCGGTGGATGGTGCACTGCCGGCCGCAATCTCAGCCGCCAACGCCCAGCGCTGCCTGATCGTGCCGCCGGGCAACGCTGGCGAAGCGGCACTGGCCCAGCACGCAGAAGTCAAAGTCGCACGTACCCTGCTGGAAGTGTGCGCTGCGCTGGGCGGCAACAAGCAGCTGCCCGATGCACAGGTACCGCCAACAGAACCGGCCGCGCCGGCTGACCTAAGCGATGTACGTGGTCAGCAACATGCGCGACGGGCCTTGGAGATTGCCGCAGCAGGCAGCCATCACCTCCTGCTGCTGGGTTCTCCCGGCTGTGGCAAGACCCTGCTGGCCTCGCGCCTGCCCGGTATCCTGCCCGAGGCCAGCGAGGAAGAAGCACTTGAATCCGCGGCCATTGCCTCGATCAGCGGCCGCGGTGTTGATCCGAGTCGCTGGCGGCAACGTCCTTATCGCTCGCCACACCACACTGCCAGCGCGGTTGCACTGGTTGGTGGTGGCTCGCATCCGCGACCTGGCGAAATCTCTCTCGCGCACAACGGCGTTTTGTTCCTGGACGAGCTGCCGGAATGGAACCGGCACGCGCTTGAAGTGCTGCGCGAGCCACTGGAGTCCGGCACGGTCACCGTCTCACGCGCGGCGCGCAGCATGGAGTTTCCGGCGCGATTCCAACTGGTGGCAGCAATGAACCCCTGTCCCTGCGGTTGGGCCGGCGACAGCAGTGGCCGCTGCCATTGTTCTGCAGAAAGCATCCGTCGCTATCGCGCGCGTATCTCCGGGCCGCTGCTGGATCGCATCGACCTGCATCTGCAGGTGCCACGGCTGGCACCCCGTGAGCTGCGAGGTGATGCCGCCATTGGTGAGAGCAGCACCGAGGTACGCGAGCGGGTGATGCGGGCAAGGACGCGGCAACTGCAGCGTGCCGGCAAGGCCAACGCACATCTTGGCCAAGCAGAAACCCTGCGGGACTGCGTGCTATGCGCTGCTGACAGCGACCTGCTGGAACAGGCGATGGAGCGATTGCAGTTGTCGGCACGCTCGATGCACCGGATCCTGCGCGTCGCAAGGACGATTGCCGATCTTGCCGGTGAAGCTGCGATCCAACGGGGGCATCTGACCGAGGCGATTGCTTATCGGCAATTGGACCGTGGTGGTGTTGGGGGTGAGGGATAGGTTGTTTGGGGGTTTGGTGCTTGCTTGGAGCCACCGGCAAAGGCTTTACCCCTCCCAAGCCCTCCCCTGCGCTATGCGCAAGGGAGGGGTCAGAGCTCGGCCCCCTGCCTTTTGGCGCAGCCAAGGGGAGGACTGGGGAGGGGTCAGCTCTTAAAGCACCACATTCAAGACAAATCCCAAAAATCCGTTCACCATCGCCAGCAGCCCCCGCAGAGACCGGCCATGGAACGTATCGAGCGCCCTTACTTCCCGATCATCTACGTCCGCGGCTACGCGATGACCCGCGACGAGATCGTCGAAACCACCTCCACGGCATTCATGGGCTTCGAGGCCGGTTCCACCAAGATGCGCCAGGCGCAGGACGGCAGCATCGTCAAGTTCGTCTTCGAGTCGCCGCTGGTGCGCTTGATGAAGGATTACAACTATCGGGATGTGTACGAGTTCGGCGCCGAGCGTCGCGACCGCATCTCGCCGCGCTGCATCGTCATCCATCGCTATTACGACCCGGCCGACCCCGCCTTCGGTGATGGCAAGACGCCGTCCATTCCCGATGCCGCCGCCGCGCTGGGCAAGCGCATCGAGCAGCTGCGCGACAGCATCTGCGGCAACAACGCGACCATGCGCAAGGAGTTCCGCGTCTACCTGGTCGCCCATTCGATGGGCGGGCTGATCTGCCGTTGCCTGCTGCAGAACCCGGACGTGGCCAGCGCCGAGGCGCGGGCAATGGTCGACAAGGCCTTCACCTATGCCACGCCGCACAACGGCATCGAGGTCGGTGGCATCAACCTGCCGAACCTGCTGTCGATCAACGACATCAACAACTTCAACCGCAGCAACATGGGCAAGTACCTGAAAGTACCCAAGGACAAGGTCAACACCTTGGGCGCATCCGGATTTCCGCCCGAGCGCCTGTTCTGTCTGATCGGCACCAACGCACGCGATTACGCCGCCGCACACGGGCTATCCTCATTTGCGGTTGGTGCGTTGAGCGACGGGCTGGTTCGTATCGCCAACGCCTACGTCGAGGGCTCGCCGCGTGCCTTCGTCAATCGCAGCCATAGCGGCTACTTCGGCATCGTGAACTCCGAGGAGGGTTACCAGAACCTGGTGCGCTTCCTGTTCGGCGACACCTGCGCCACCGCCCAGCTGGACATCACCGCCCTGCCCTTCCCGCCGGAGATCGAGACCGCCCGCAAGCGCGGCAAGAAGATCGAGTCCTCGTACTACATCGAGGCCACCGTTGCCCCGCGCGGCGCTTACACCTACGAACTCACCTCGCGCACCCAGGCCAACCAATGCGCCATCCGTCGCGAGTACGGCGACATCTTCGACGCACAGAGCAACCTGCTGAAGGACAAACGCTCGACCGTGCTGTTCTCGGTATTCCTGGACAGCAGCAAGATCCTGGCCGGCAGCGAAATCGCGTTCTCGATCGATCTGGCGGTCAGCAATGCCGGTTATCAGGTGGACGGCGCGCTGTTCCTGAAGAACCACATCCCGGGTGAGTACCTGTTCCGCAACACACTGGTGGTCTTCGCCAAGCCCGACGATGCAGGCGGCTGGCGCCTGCGTTATGTCTGGAGTGACGACCAATGGGCAGGCGGCCCGAAGAATGAAGCCGAACTGGATACCGCCCGCACCAAGGCGATCGGCATCAACCAGCAGGCACCGAACATCTTCGCGATACCGCTGCAGTCAGCCAAAGGCTTCAACGCCGAGTTGAAGCTTTCGCTCTCCGACTGGCATTGAACACTCGCCGTGCCCCGCCGTATCGGGCGCTGGACCAGCATCAAGCCAGGACCGCGGCCTGGTCCATCTCCTCACGCAAGCTGTCGACGAAAACGCTGTCATTCAAATAGGCAACGTTCAAGCGTGTCCACGGCGACACCTGCTCGGAGTCGATGTTGAAGAACGCGCCCGGCGCCAGCACAACACCGCGTGACAGCAAGCGTGCGGTCAGCGTGCGGGTATCGTCGATGCCATCGAAGCGTGCCCACAGGTACAGGCTTTGTTCCGGCGTCGCGTAGACGGTTGCATCCAGCCGATTCAACACCTCCAGCCCTTCCGCGGTGGCGGCGCGCGCCCGGTCCTGCAAGCGCCCGACATGGCGCAGGAAGTTGCCTTCGCGCAGGATAGCCTCCAGCACGCGTTCTCCATACTCGCTGCTGCCGATGTGCAGCAGCATCTTCAGGTCGGCCAGCTCTTCAATGTGTGCGTTCTCGCCGGCGATGAAGCCGCTGCGCAATGCCGCCGACACCGACTTCGAGAAGCTGCCTACATACAGGGTATTCCTGAACTGCGACAACGAGGACAGGCGGAACGCCGAATTCGGCTTGAAATCGGCCATCGCGTCGTTCTCGACAATCAGCACGTTGTGCGCCGCCGCCAGCTCCAGCAAGCGCTTGCCGACTTCTGGCGCCACATCGGTACCGGTCGGGTTGTGCGCGGTGGTCTGCATGAAGAAGACACGCGCCTTGCTGGCCAGCAGCGCCGCCTCGAACTCGGCAAGATCGGGACCGTCCACACGGCGTGTGATGGCGATCGGCTTCGCGCCTTGCAGTTGCAGCTTGCCGAACAGCGGGTAGTAACCCGGCTGCTCAACCAACACCGTATCGCCCGGCGCGACGTAGCGCCGGATGATCAGGTCCAGCGCATGATTTGCGCCAAAGGTAGTCACCAGCTGCCGCGGACCAAGCTCCATGCCATGCATGGCCATGCGCCGGATCAACTGCTGCCGCAACGGCAGGTAGCCGTAACGGTTGCCGTATCGAAACAAGCTGCCGATGCCACTGCGCGCGACCTGCCGATGGAAGCGATCAAGTCGCATATAGGTCAACCAATCAACCGGCGGAAATCCCTCGGCCAGATGTGATCGCCCCGGCTCACGGATGGCCTGTTGGCGCATCATCCACAACGTGTCGATAACCCTGCTGTAACCAACGGGCTCCTCATCAACATCCCGTTCCGGCGGCGCTTCCACGCCGCGCACAAAAAATCCCTTGCCGTGCTGCGCCTCCACCAGCGCCCGCTCGCCAAGCAGGTCGAACGCCGAGATCACAGTGTTCTTCGAATAACCATTCAATCGCGCGTACTCACGCAAGGATGGCAGCTTGTCTCCTGGCTTCAGCACACCGGCAAGGATCTGACGACCGATGTCCATCGCAACTTTTTCCGCTAGTGAAATCTTCCGTGGTTCAGAGCGCATAGGAATCCATACAAATTTCTTCGGGGGCGCTCACTGTATCTATGCGCCAACGCACGCTGTAAAGAGCATAAACAGACATTTTGATATGAATTGGCAGACACGCCCCTGCAGCATATCTGTACGGAAAAACTGTACCTTCCGCCCGCACGCTTCAGAGCACACGACGTTCCGATGATTGAGCAATGCTCGATGCAAATGAATCGACCGGGGCAATCACCGTTGAACGCAACCAATGCACATTCAGAGAAAGCAGCATCATCCGATTCAACGCCAGCAATAGCGCACATTCCGCGCAAACCAGGCACTGACATAAGACTGGACAGCGCTTCCGAAGCAGCCGCTGCGAATGACGCCGTTCCAATGCCTGTGAACCAGCACATACATTCGGATCAGCCAATCACCTTCATCGACGAAGTGCCGATCAACGGCACGAATCAGCGAGTTGCAGTCGCGGAGCGTCAGCCGGGACAGGCACACATCCTGCAACGCATTACCCAGCTCTCGCATCCAACCGGTGGATTTCATGTGTTTGGTGCCGCCCGGCTGCTGCGTGCCAGCGTCCAGTTCAGCGCGATCCGCGACGTGCATGGTGCGCGCAAGCAAGTACTGCAGCTACGCAACCAGCTGGTCGGACTCGTCAACGCGATGAACCCTGGACTCGTCTCCGGTGGCGGCGGCTGCAAGGAGCTTGAAGCAGTGGCGCGCATGAGCAGCGCCATGGAGCCGCAGCTGGAAATTTCAGTTCTTTTGGAAATCCCAGATAGATCTGACATCCGGGTCATCAACGAGCTGATCGAGAAGTTGGCACCTTTGATTGAGCAGTTGACCATGGGGACGAAGACGGGGGCGTCAACCACCGAGGTCGCCAGTCACCAGCTGCTACGCGCGCAGGTGGCTTTCGACCCGGGCACCTTTTCGCTTGCAGCCGCCGCAGGCTATGCGCTGGCGGGACGTATCGTTGATCTTCACAATTTCACCTGCCTGGCCAGGGAGCGCGTCCACAAGCGCAACGCGGACATTCTCGCAACCGCGAATTCCGTGCTTGCTGCCACTGGAGCTGCGAGCGGCAACAAGCGCACTACCTGGACAGCCGTCGACGACCCCGGGGTGCCGCTGGTGACCTGGTACCGCGATCACCACGGTCGTCTGGCGGGACGAATCTCGCTGCCGCTGCAGGCGGACGCAGACTACACCGGCACTGCGACGCGCGACGCAGCCAAGGTTCCGTTTACGTATCCACTCACTCCCGCCGTCGCGGCGATCGGTTTGGCGCAGAGCCTGGTCAACCTGCATGCACATGCTGCCGAGGCGGTCGCTCAGGGTGATCCCGGCCAACACGCCTACGACCTGGCATTGCTGGCAGGCGCCATCGACAGTGAGATCGTTCACGTGGTCAACGCCCAGTTGTCCGCGCAGAGCATCCACCTGGATCTCGCGATAACTGCGCTCGACAAGTTGCGGCGGCGATGATGGACAGCCACGATGAAGCCCAGGAAGATCATGTCCGCATCATCGAGCTTGGCGCGCGCAGTTGCCTTGAGCGCCAGACCAAGGCACTGCCGGCCATGGTCCGCATGAACCTGATCGAATTGCTGGAATCGGCCGGCATCAGGGAAATCGAACTGGGCTCGTTCACCTCACCACGCCGGGTGCCGCAGATGGCCGATACCGCGGCGCTATGCACGCTGCTGGGGCCAGCGCCGATTGACCGCGTCCGCTCCGCGCTGGTTTCGGACATGACGGGGCTGGAGATGGCAGTCACCAACGGCTTCCGTGATATCACCATCACTGCGGCCGCATCGGATGCCTATTGCCGCGCAATACTCAACTGCAACATCAGCGAAAGCCTGCGCCGTGCTGACGAGATCAGCGAGCATGCCTTGGCACTCGGCATCCAGGTCCGTGCCACGTTGGCGACGGTCATCCATTGCCCCTACGGTGGAGCGGTGACGACGGCGGAGGTCATCCGTATCGTGCGCACGCTCTACCATATGGGCTGCCGTGAGATCAGCCTGTGCGATACCACAGGCAGGGGTACCCCAGCGTCGGTTGGTGTGCTGCTGCGTGCCTGTGCCAGCGAAGTGCCGATGCACCGCGTGGCCATGCACTTCCATGACACCTTCGGCCTGGCCATCGCCAATGTCATCGAAGCACTGGAACATGGCGTGCGCGCGTTCGATGGCGCTGTTTCCGGGCTTGGCGGTGACAGCCATGCTCCGGGTGCGGCAGGCAATCTGGCTAGCGAAGACCTGGTCTATCTGTTCTCCGGACTGGGGATCAGCTGCAACGCCGATCTCGACGGCCTGCTGCTGGCCGCTGACTACATCGACTGCGTGCTTGAGCGCAGCACCGGGTCGCGCGTGGGTCGGGCGCTGCGGGCGGGAAGAAAGCAAAGCAAGGACACGGCTAGAATCTGGACGGGATGAGCTGGTTCGGTTGCTGCCGCTGTTGCATGACATCCAGCCCAGGCAGCGGCCGCCGTGGAACCCGTTGCCCGTGCGCGGCCGGCCCACGGCGTTGACGTGCACGCAGTCGTGCCAGATCAGCCCAGCCTGCTCCGTTGCCGGTGGCAGTCGCATGGCGCCTGCAACGCTCGCCTCCTTCATTTCCACGGAACCGCCAAGGTTCTGCCATGTGCCATGTGCCATGGCGGCCTGGAACACTGCCAGCCCAGGCGCGGAACTGACACGCCATCGGCGATGAACGTATGATGTGCCGGTCAGCGAGCATAGCGGCCAGCCGACCACCCGATGCCGGCGCCGAGCGCCGTGGAGAGATTCCCATGCCGCTGCTGTCAAACCACGCGCCACGCTGGCGAAAGCAACGCCATGCGCCGGCCCTGCCCCACATCGCGCCTGCCTGCATGTCTCAACTGCATGCCACCGCCGGCTGCCAGCACTGATGACTGCGCCGAGCTCGCGCCTGATTGATGCCTTCCTTGGCCTGTACGGCGAGTTGAAGCGGCACCTGCGGCGACGTACGGGCGACAGCAGTCGTGCCGAAGAGGTCATGCAGGAAACCTACCTGCGCCTGCTCGAGACCGACAGCCGTTTGCAGCAGGAGCAGATCCGCGACCAGCGCGCTTTCATTTTCCGCGTTGCCGGCAATCTCGCCATCGACGTGGCGCGTCGTGAGCAGCGCGCAGGCGGCAACGGCGAACCTGACCCCCAGCAGGCCGACCCTGTCGCCGGCCCGGAGCGCAATGCCATCGCCCAGGACCGCCTGCGGCAGCTCGATGAGGCCTTGCGCGAGCTGCCGCCCAATGCGCGCCTGGCCTTGCTGCTGTTCCGCGTCGACGGCCTGTCGCATGCATTGATCGCGCGCCGGCTTGGCGTATCCGAGAGCATGGTGGCCAAGTACCTGGCGCAGGCGCTGCGGCATTGTCGCGACCGCCTTGGGCCAATATGAGGACAATGATGGAAGATGATCACTGCAGCCACTGCAACTTTGGCATTGGCGAAACGTCTTATAGGTAGACACCCCCTTTTCCAGCGCAGCCCCCTAGCCACGCCACGATGTTCGACCGCTTCCGAACCCGGAACAACGCGCTCAATGACGAATCCATCCAGTGGGTGATACGCCTGGGTGCGCGTCCGTCTGCGGGTGATAAAGCCGCGTTCGAGCGCTGGTGCCAGCGCTCCCCGGCCCATGCCGAGGCTGCGCGGCAGGCATTCGCGCTGCTCGATGGCGTGGGCCAGACCGCGCTTGCGGCCGAGCACCGCCATTGGGTGCAGGCGCTGACACCTGCGCCGCGCCGGATCAGCCGCCGCGCGGTGTTGGCAGGCGGGCTGTCGGCAGCAGCGCTGGCTGGCGTGGTTGGTACGGGCATGTTGGGGCCAGTCAGCGGCGTGCTTGCCGACCACCGCACCCGCATCGGCCAGCGCCGGCAGGCATCACTGGGTGACGGATCGACCGCCTGGCTCAACAGCGAGAGCGCATTCTCGCAGGCGTTCTCCAACGTCCGCCGCACCGTATCGGTGGCCGCCGGTGAACTGCTGTTCGACGTCGCCCCCGACCCGCAGCGGCCCTTCGTGATCGAGAGCCGCGACGGCAGCGTCCATTGCAGCGTTGGCCGCTTTGCCCTGCACCGCGAATCACGCCGCAGCACGCTGACCGTTGTCTCCGGCCTGGCCGAGCTGCGCAACCGGGCCGGCGCCAGTATCGAAATGATCCCCAACCAGCGCGTTGCCTTCAGCGCCGATGTACTGGGCAAGGCCGAGACCGTCGATGCCGGTGCATTGACCGCCTGGGTCCGCGGCAAGCTGATCTTCAACCAGCAGAGCGTGGCGGCTATCGCAGGCGAACTGCAGCGCCACGTACCGGGGCGCATCGTCGTGATGGGTGAGTCGCTGCAGCAACTGCAGCTCACCGGCGTGTTCGAGCTGGATGACATCGATGCGCTGCTGCGCAATATCGCCGCGCTGGCCGGTGCGGAACTGATCCGCCTGCCGCTGCTGACCGTGATCCGCTGAGCCGCCGAGCAGCGCTGTAACCCTGCAAGCGGCCCGCCGCGCAGGCACACGAAGCGGCGGACATTTTTTTTCTGCTGACGCTGCAAGTTTCGCCCGTGACGGTCGTCTATAGGAATGAGACTTATTCTCATAAAGTCAACGCCAGTACTTCCAGGCGTCCTCTTCCTATTCCTTCGTCGGACCCATGAGCCCTTCCAACTTTTCCCGCCGTTCCCTGCGACTGCCCGCCGTGCTGGCGGTCAGCATCGCCCTGGCACTCAATGCACCGCTGTATGCCGCCGCACAGAGCAGCGGCACCAGCGGTTCCACGCAGCGCACCACATTCGATATCCCGGCACAGTCCCTGGACAGCGCGCTGACGCGATTGGCGGACCAAGGCGGGGTTCGCATCCTGTTCGTGTCCAACGATGTCAGCGGCCTGCAGGGCACGGCCATCAAGGGCCAGCTCAGTGCGGCGCAGGCACTGGATCAACTGCTGGCGGGCAGCGGACTGGCCTGGCAATGGCGCGAGCCCGGCACCGCCGTGGTGACGCGCAGCGGCGCTGCTACCGCCGGCGCGAGCACCCCACTCGTCACCGGCACGCTGAGTGTCACCGGGCAGCAAGGCATCGAAGCTACCGGTGCGCAGCGCGACCTGCGCGGCCAGGACGAGGTCTACGACCTGGACCTCTCCACCGCCTACCTCGGCCGCACCGAGATCGAGCGCTACAAGGGCGCGACGCCTTCGGACCTGCTCAACGGCGTCGCCGGCGTGTTCAGTGGCGATGCGCGCAACAGTGGCGCGCTCGACGTCAACATCCGTGGCGTGCAGGGGCCGGGACGCGTGCCGGTCACCATCGACGGCACCGAGCAGGCGGTCACCGCCTGGCGCGGCTACAACGGCATCGGCAACCGCAACTACGTCGATCCCAACCTGATCGGCGGCATGCAGATCTTCAAGGGGCCATCACTGACCCGCAACGTCACCACCGGCATCGGCGGCGGCGTGGTGATCAAGACACTGGACGTTGACGACGTGGTGCCGGAAGGCGAGTCGTTCGGCGGCGAGTTCAAGATCGAAGGCAGCAGCAATGCGGTGGCACCACGTCTGCCGGGCCGGTTGTACACCGGCATGAACCACCGCGACGTGCCGGAACTGGCCACCGGCAGCCCGACCAATGATCCGACCCTTCGCGTGCAACCGCACACCGGTGGCGGCGGTTACAACGTCTTCGATGGCGAAGACCATGCCTATCGCCTGGCCCTGGGCTGGAAGTCGGACACGCTGAGCCTGTTCGGTGCCTATGCCTACCGCGACCGTGGCAACTACTTCGCCGGCAAGCGCGGCGCTGGCTACTACTCACAGCCGGTGGAGAACATCGGCGCCGGCGACTACATCATCACCATGGCCAACCGCCTGCGCCCGGGCGACGAAGTGACCAATACCTCCAGCCAGATGGAATCGTGGCTGTTCAAGGCGACCTGGAACCCGACGCCCGACCAGGTGCTGCGCTTCGGTTACCGCGACACGCTGTCGCACTACGGCGAGATCATGCCGTCACGCATCAACCGTACCGCGCTCGGCCTGCCGCAGTGGTCGCTGAGCCGGGTCGACTCCACCGCCTACAACCTGGAATACAAGTGGCAGCCGCAGGACAGCCGCTGGATCGACCTGTACGCCAACCTGTGGCGCACCGATACCGACAGCAACGCGAACACCGCCGGCAGCTACCCGAACTACTGGAACGCGGTAACCCAGCCGATCATCATGAACGGCGCGCTGGATGATTCCACCAACACCCGCAACGGCCTGACCCTGAGCAATCTGTTCCGGCTCAGCGATACGCTGGACCTCACCGTCGGCGGCGACTTCCAGCATGAGAAGCTGCGCTCGCATGACGCGTACATTGGCCCCTCGGCAGCCTGGCGCATGTTCCCGCGCGCCGGCCGTCGCGAGGAATGGAACGCCAACTTCAACCTTGAATGGCGTCCGGTCGACTTCCTCAAGATCAATGCCGGTGCCCGCTACTCCTCGTACTGGGCGTACGACGATTTCCTCGCCGACCATCCGAACACGTTCCTGGCCTCGGTATCCGGCTACCAGGCGACCTACCGGACCATGTCTGCGGAGGAGCGCAGCAAAGCTGAGACGCAGGCGCGCACCGTTTACCAGGTCTGCACGGCGATGCCATTCTACTGCGATCTTTTCGGCATTCCGGCGGGGATAAGCGAAGCGGAGTACGTCGCTTCCAAAATTCACGAAGCCGCCAAATCGAACACCATTCAATGGCTTCCTGATGCCGAAGGAAAGTTCCATCGCGTCGATAATCCCTGCACCAATGGCATGCTGAACGGCATAGCCGATCTGTATGAGGGCGGAAACTGCAGCATCGGCCTCACCGCCAACCCGATTGCTTCCCGCTACGCCGTGGCAAAGAAGCGCCGCGATCGTGGTTGGGCTCCATCACTCACGGTGACCGGCTTCTTCTCCGATTACAGCCGCGCCTACTTCAGCTACAACGAGGCACTGCGCTACCCGAACATGTTCGAGAGCGTGATCGCCTTCGGTGCCAGCGTCAGCCCCTTCCGCGACCTCAAGCCCGAGCATACCTACAGCTACGAGCTTGGCTATATCCAGGAGCTTGGGCACTTGTTGGGTAATGACACCATCGCCGACGTCAAGCTCAGCTACTACCACCGCCGCACCGATGACCTCATCGAACGCGACAACAACTTCCTGTTCCGCAATATCGAGAAGCAGCTCGTGCAGGGCGTGGAGTTCCAGGGCCGTTACGACAATGGCCGTTCCTTCACCGACCTCGCCGTTGCGCACACGATGAAGAACGAGGTCTGCGATGAACACACCTCCATCACCATCGATCCCAACGTCAACGGCACACCCACCTGCGTGGACCAGGGCTTCATCGGCAGCTGGCTGCTGACCCAGGCCTCCCCGGAAACCTCGGCCAACTGGTCGCTGGGCGGACGCTTCCTGGACAAGCGGCTGGAACTGGGCACGCGTGTTGTCTATTACCAACGCCGCAAACCCAACCGCGACCTGGAAGCGTTTGCCGACGTCACCAACCAGAACCTTGCCGTGTTCAACGTGCCGTTCTCCTGGGACACCACCTGGCTGTTCGACGCCTATGCCAGCTACCGCGTCAACGACACGGTGCAGTTGGAGCTGATCGGTACCAACCTCAGCGACCGCTATTACGCCGACCCGGCCACCCGCTCGCTGCTGCCCGCCCCGGGCCGCACGCTGAAGCTGAGCGTGACCGCGCGCTTCTGATCAACCCGTAGCACCAAGGAGTCCACCGCAACCCGAACCGTCACTGCAGTTCAAATTTCTTCATCACTTCAAGAGAGAAATGATCATGAAAATGCACAAGCGCATCTCCCAACTCGCCATCGCCCTTACCGTGGTGTCCCTTGCGGGTACCGCCGCTGCCGCCAACATCGTCGGTGCCCAGTCCGCTGGCTCCGGCACGTCGACCATCAGCGTCGGTGAGTCGCAGGTTCCGTTCGGCCCGCACACCGCAGGCAAGGCGGGCGTCGGCATTTCCAGCTATGCCGGCGGGATCAAGGTCGACTTCCAGGGCCTGACCCCGTCCAGTGCAGCCACCGTGCTGCACCCGGGCACGGACAAGGGTATGACCGTGTACCAGCTGCACGACCCGATCACCACCGGCACCCCGGGTGATCCGAACAACCCGGCGCACGCAGGCCTGGGCAGCTTCAACTTCGTCAAGGTCGGCACCGGTGATGTGTGGTTCGGCGAATGGTCGACCAACGGCAATACCGGCAGCCCGACCTACCAGAATCGCCAGGTCTATTACGTCGGCGACAAGACCGGCTACACCGCCGCCACAGGTACCGCGGTTGGCTACACACTGACCGGCCTGCATCGCTACGGCGCCAACACCCACCTGACCGGCAGCCTGACCGCCAACTTCAGCAGCCGCACCTTCCACGGTGACCTGTCGATCGGTGCAACCCAGATCCGCCTTGGCACCAGCGGCAGCCAGATCGCGTTCGACACCAACGGTCATTTCGATGCAGCCAATGCCGGCCAGTGGGTGATCCCGGGCAACCTCGTGCTCGCCACCGGCACGGTGAAGGGTGACTTCTTCGGCGCAGGCGCGACCGCCGTCGCTGGCATCGTCGATTTCGGCAATCCCGCTCTCAACATCGCCTGGGGCGGCACCAAGAACTGACGGCTGAGTCTTTCCGTCAATCGCTGTAATTCGACTGCTACCGGCAAGAACCAGCCAGCGTCCGCCAATCCTTGCCTCCCTCGATGGCCATTGCATGCATTCTTGTTTTCCCAACGACCGTCGACGCCGGTCTGCTTTCGCGCTTCCTGCGGCACTGCTGCTGGCCGGCCTGCTGCTGCCCGTTGTCGGCTTCGCGCAGGAGCAGGCCGATACACGCCGCCTGCTCGACCAGCACATTGATCAGCAGGCACAGGCGCGCGAGCGTGAGCTGCTCAAGGACGAGCTGGATGCCGAGCGCCCAACGCTGACCATCGACGGCGAGCGCCACGTCATCGGCCACAACGTCGACGACGTCGGCCGCGCACTGTACCTGGCGCTGCAGCAGCGGCAATGGGGCCTGGCGGCACACTTCCTCAATGAATACCTGACCCTGCCCAACCACGACAAACTGCTGGTGCATTACGCCCAGGGCGGCCTGCTGCGCATCCAGGGCAAACACGCGCAGGCAGCCACCGAGTACCGCGCACTGCTCGCCCTGCAGCCGGACTTCATGCCAGCCAGGCTCGAGCTGGCCCGCACCTTGTTCGAAGACCAGCAGGATCGCGAGGCAGACGCGTTGTTCGCGGAAGTCGGCACCAGCATCGATGCCAACGACCCGAAGACCGAGGGCGTGCGCACCACCATCGCCAGCTTCCGCCAGGCCTTGGCCCAGCGCGAACGCTGGAGCGGCTCGTATGCTGCCGGACCAAGCTGGACCGACAACGCCAACCGCACCTCGGCCAGTCGCACCTGCCTGTTGCTGCTGGTCACCGGCGACTGCCTGATCGAGCGCAAGTTGCCCGAGGCCATCACCGCCACCGGCATCGACTACGACGCCACCCTCAATAAGCGGCATGCGCTGCGCGGACACCACGGTGTCTACCTGCGCGCACTCGCGTTCGGCCAGAACTACCGCGACAACAGTGCGTACAACGAGCTCAACGCGGCGGTCCAGGCCGGCTACAGCTTCCGCAACGCTCGCCACACGGTGGCACTTGCACCGTCGTTCGATTACTACGCATTGGGCAACAGCGCCTTGTTCGGCGCGCCGGGCGTGCATGCCGAATGGAGCTGGACGCCTGGCCAGCGCTCCATGCTGAAACTTGAAGCCGACTGGAAGGATCTCAGCTACCGGCAACGCGACTACGCGCGCAATCTCGACGGTGTGCAGCGCACCGCTTCGGCCACCTACTTCCGCAGCCTGGGCAGCCACTGGATGGCCTTCGGCGGCCTCGATGCACTGGACAGCGATGCCCGCGACCGCAGCAACAACTACCGCTCGCTTGGCGCCCGCCTCGGCGCATCACTGCAGTGGCCGGAAGGCTTCAGCCACACCCTGTTCGCCTCCTATCGCCGCCGCAGTTACGACCTGTACAGCCCGATGCTCGGCGTCCGACGCGATGACGATGAGCGCAACTACACACTGATCATCAAGGCCAAGCGCCTGGCTTTCGCCGGCTTCACGCCCTTGCTGAGCCTTCGCTACAACGTCGTCTCCAGCAACGTCGACTGGCTCTACAGCTATGACCGCAGCACCGCCAGCCTGAAGCTGGAACGCAGCTTCTGACCCCAACCACTTCCTGCATCACCGGGGATTGCACATGAGCACACACAGCACCGTTGTTTCGCGCAGCCAGCAACTGAAGGCCGCCACCCACAGCACCCATGACAGCCTGGACAAGCGGGTCATGGCAGCCGACATCTTTGCCAGCCGTGACAGCTTCACGCGCTTCCTGCGCGTGCAGTATCGCTTCCACCGCGATATCGATGCGCTCTACTCGCATCACGGACTACTGGCGTTGATCCCCGATCTGGCCGAGCGCCGGCGGTTGGCCAGGATCGCACTCGACCTGCAGGATCTCGGCAGCGGTATTCCCACCGGCAGTACTCCTGCAGTGGACGCCAACATCGCCCTGCCCGACGCCCTGGGTTGGCTGTACGTGGCCGAAGGCTCCAATCTTGGCGGCGCCGTGCTGTTCAAGCTGGCGCGGGACCGACTGCAGCTGCACGCCGACTTCGGCGCCCGCCACCTGGCCGCGCATGCCGACGGCGCAGCGCAGCACTGGCGCAGCTTCACTGCCGCGCTGGACGCCGCACCGCTGGCGGCCGCGCAGGAAGCCTCGGTGGTGGAGGGGGCACGCACGGCGTTCCAGACCGTGCGCAGCCATGTCGAAACGGAACTGCATGCCGACCCGGTGGCGGTGACCTGATGCGCTGGCTATGGTTCTGCGCCGGTTGCTGGATGCTGGCACTGGGCATCATCGGCGCACTGCTGCCGGTGATGCCCACCACCATCTTCCTGATCCTGGCGCTGGCCTGCTTCGCGCGTTCGTCGCCGCGGCTGGAACGCTACCTGCTGCAACACCCGCGCTACGGCCACAGCCTGCGCCTGTGGCGTGAGCAAGGCGCGGTCAGCAGGAAAGGCAAGACCTTCGCTGCGCTCGGCATGGCGGTGGGCTACCTGGTTTTCTTCTGCACGGCGCACCCCGGCTGGAAACTGGCGCTGGGCATCGGCCTGTTCTTCATCGCCAGCGCAGGCTACGTGCTGTCGCGTCCCGCACCGCGAGCGCTCATTCATTGAGGATACTGATCATGCCCCTGACAACACCGGCCAGCCTGCCGCTGCCAGTCCGCAACATCCACTCGGCGATACTGCGTGGCGCCGGCATCCGGGTGACCTCGGCGCGGATTGCCACCTTGCGGCTGGCGCCGTTGGTGTTGGCCGCGCACGGACGCCTCAGCCCGCAGCTGTTGCATGCCGCTTCCCTGAAGCAGGGCGACATGCATGTCTCCACCAGCGCCTTCTACAACACCTTGTCGACGCTTGGCGCAGCTGGCTTGCTGCCATCCCTGAAGCAAACAGACACATCACCGGCCGCGGACAGCGCGACCATCCAGGAGCACGCATGACGACCAACCTGCCCAGCAATCTCAGCCCATGGCAGATGTTCCTGCATGCGGACTGGGTGGTGCAGACGGTGATGGTCGGTCTGGCCATTGCCTCGCTGGCAACGTGGACGGTACTGCTGGCCAAGCACCGGCAGCTGCGGCGCGAGGCGCAGCGCATGCAAACCGCACGCGGCGCACTCGCAGCGGCGGACAACCTGCCCACGGCATTGGCCACGTCCGGGCGGGAAAGTGCCATCGCCTCGGCGTTGCTGGCCGAGGCACAGGATGAGCTGCAGCGCTCGCCCAGCGTTGGCAGTACCGACGGCATCAAGGAACGGGTCGGCTCGCGCCTGCAGCGCATCGAACTCGCGCATGCACGCCAGTTGCGCAATGGCACCGGGCTGTTGGCGACCATTGGCGCCACCGCACCCTTCGTCGGCCTGTTCGGCACGGTGTGGGGCATCATGAACAGCTTCGTCGGCATCGCCCAGGCCAACACCACCAATCTGGCCGTGGTCGCACCCGGTATCGCCGAAGCCTTGCTTGCCACCGCGCTTGGTCTGGTCGCGGCGATTCCCGCGGTGGTCATCTACAACCAGCTGAGCCGGCAGCTTGCAGCGCTGCGCGGCGACAGCGGCGACCTGTCAGCCAGCGTGCAGCAGCTGGTCTCGCGCGACCTCGACCGCCGCGCCTTCACCCCCTCCGGAGCACCGTGAGCATGGCGATCAGGACCGACGAGCAGGACGATGTCCCCGATGAGAACCACGAGATCAACGTCACCCCTTTCATCGACGTGATGCTGGTGCTGCTGATCATCTTCATGGTCGCCGCGCCATTGGCCACCGTGGACGTCGCCGTCGATCTGCCGGCATCCACGGCGCAGCCGCAAGCGCGTGCCGATGAGCCGGTATACCTGACCGTGCAGCAGGACCTGTCGCTGCGCTTGAACCAGGACCCGATCACTGCACCGACCCTGGCCGCAGCACTGGATGCACTCACTGCCGGCAACCGCGAGCAGCGTATCTTCGTGCGCGCCGACAAGGGTGTCGCTTACGGCGACTTGATGGACACCTTGAACAGCCTGCGTGCTGCCGGCTACCTGAAGGTGGCCTTGGTCGGACTGGAGCAGGCCACGCCGTGAACTGGACACCACATGCGACCGAGGGCCCACGCTGGGGTCGCAGCCTGTGCGTCGTGCTTGGCGTGCATGCACTGGTGGTGGGCGGCGCTGCGGTCTGGTCATCGTGGTCGCCGCCACCTGCGCCGCCGTTGCCTCCGCAAGCGGTGATGCTGGAGCTGGCGCCACTGCCGAGCGCACCGCCGGTGCCGCCCACGGATCTGGCACCGGGGCCGCTGCAGCAGGAACAGCAGCCGCAGCCCATGCAGGCAGCGGCGACACCAACGGCGGCAGTTGCGCCGCCCTCACCCACCCAACCGGCAGATGCAGCACTGCCACCGCCAGCCGCCGAGCGACAGCAACAACAACCTGCCTCAGTGGAAACTGCCGAGGTGCTGCAATCAACTGCACCACCCAGCGTGCAGGCGCCCAGCAGCACCCGCTACACCGCCCGGCAATCCTCGGCCGGTGCCGCCAATCCATCACAGGCCAATTGGCAGGCGCTGGTACTGGCGCATCTGCAGCGCTACAAGCGTTATCCGCGCGCAGCGCAGCGACGTCGCAGCGAAGGCGTGAGTCTGGTGGAGTACGCGGTGGACCGCAGCGGCGGCGTGCAGTGGGCACGGCTTGCCCGCAGCAGTGGCAATGCCTTACTGGATAGCGAGGCGCTCGCCGCCGTGCAGCGCGCCAGCCCGTTACCGTCGCCACCAGATGAAGTACCCGGCGATCCAGTGCAGATCACCACACCCGTGGAGTTCTTCATTCGCTGACAGCAGCTGCGTCGGATTCGTTTCCGTTCGCTTGCCGCGAACGCATCACCATCGTCTTTGTTGGCAACCAGCGGCGTCTGCGAACAGAAAGCCCGCCCGGATCCACATCCGAGCGGGCTTTGTCATTGCATGCGGCGCTTTCAAGCACACCGCACTGGGTCAGAACCGATAGTTGAAACTCGCCTTCAGCGTGCGGCCCGGCGCCAGCATGGACGAGCGGGTCAGCGGATCGATGTAGTACAGGTTGCCCAGGTTGGTCCCCACCACTTCAACCGTCGCACGGTCGTTGACGCGCCACGTGGCGTAAGCGTCATACGTGGTGATGCGTCCCCACTGCAGCGGCGTGTTGAGGTAGTAGGAAATCGTCGCCGACTGGCTGCCGTAGTTGTCCTTGAACACGCTTTCCTGCGGCGCGTGGTGGACGATGCGGCTGCCAAGCTCCAGGCGGCCATCAAACAGGCGCGTCCCCACCGTCCAGTTGAAGGTGTAGCGTGGGATGGCCATGGTCACCAGGTAGCCTCCGACGAAGCCGGTTTCCACGCAGTTGGAGACACCGCCGGTGTTGTCCAGCAACATCGCGGTGTGCTCATCGCAAACGCGGTTCTCCAGGTTCCAGGCACCGCTGATGTCGGTGAAGAAGCGGCCGTTGTCAAAGCGACCCTGCACCTCGACGCCGCGGATGGTCTGCTCGTCGATATTGGAGAAGGTCAGCTGCGGGCTACGCTCGATCACGTCGCGGGTGCGGTGGTGGTAGTAGGCGATCTTCAGGTCCGCCAGCGGATTACCGTCCAGCAGCTGGCCGAAGTCCTGCACCCACGACAACTCGGTGTTGTAGGCATGCTCCGGCTTCAGGCCGTAGCTGTCCTGGACGCTGGAGAAGCCGATGGTGCTTTCAAACAAGGCCGGGAAGCGGCGCACCTGGCTGTGGCGAAGATAGACACGGCTGTGCTCGTTGAACTCATAGGTTGCGGCGAACGACGGCACCCAGCCGGCACCGCGCTGCCTGCGCGCGGTGTTGTCGACCGTGGCGAAGGGAATCAGCTCGCCATTGACGCTTTGGCCGGGATAGGGACCATCAGACCAGCACTTGCGGCCGCCGCTGAGCTCGACGTTGCTGAAGTCGATGGCGCCGTTGATGCAGGGATTGTCAGCGCGGTTGTAACGGCCCTGGCCATCGTGCTTCCACAGCATTTCGTTGTTGGCGGTGTACGTGGTGCGGCTGCGGACTTCATCGAGGGCTGGATTCAGCAGCTCGGCGACAAACTGCTCGCGCGTATACCCAAAGAACTCCTCGTAGATGGGCCACTGGCTTTCCATGATGTCGGTCATCTGGGCGACCGACGTATCGATCTCGGCCTGGGTGTAGTGCTCCAGCGTACTCCACCTCATCACCCGACCCGAGGCCTCCTGGCTGCTGGTCGGCAACACGCCGGCCCGCTGCTGGCGCGCGAGGAACTCATCGAACGACTGCCAGTTCTGGTAGCGCACGCCCGCGCTTAGCAGCAGCTTGTCGATCGGCCGCCATTCGAACAGGGCGCTGAGATCATACTCACGGCGCCAACCAGCGCGCGGCTTGCCGCGCCAATAGCCGGTGATCTCCGGATCGTTGTAGGCATCCTTGGAGCTGAGGGTTTCCTTCTGCAGGTTGCCACCGACCGTCAGGTCCAGGCTGTCGCTCAGCTGCATCTTGTTGTCGAACGAGAAGCCGGTACGCGCGTTCTTGCTATTGGCTATCGCGGTGTTGCGGAAGTGGTCCGGCGTGACATACACCTTGTCGACGTCGTTGTACCAGTTCATGCGATCGTTCGGCAGGCCGCCACTGCTGTAGGTCGCACTGTCGGTATCGGTGCGCCACAGGTTGGCGCGCAGGTCTACCCAGTCCAGCCCCGGGCGCCACTTGTATTCCAGGTTCACCGCACGCGCATCCACCTGGCTCAGCGGCCACTGCGGAATGCCATCGGTGACGGTGTTATCCCACTGGATACGCGAGGGCATGATCTCGCCGTAGCGCGACTGCGTGTCGCGCACGTTGAGCTGCAGCACCTGGCTGTCGCTCAGGCGCCAGGTGCCTTTGACCAGCCAGGATTCCATGCGGCTGGAGGAATTGAGGATCTCCGAGCCCGGCGCATAGACCTTGGCCAGGTAGGGCACGTAGTCCCAGCTGGTGGTCGGTTCGTTGTCATAGAACGAACTGCCATGCTTGCCGGCGAAGTGGTTGCCCTTCTCGCGGAAGGCGTAGGCCGCCATCAGGTCGAAGTTGTCCTTGCGCAAGCCCAAGGCCAGGCGCCAGGCCTGGTCATTGCCGAAGCTGCCGCTGCCACTGGTGCGCGGGTGCTGGTACAGGGTCGGGTCGTAGAAATTGACCTGGCTGGCGGGGAAACCCGGCACGCTGCCGATCGGCTTGCCGGTCAACAGGGTCGGCAACTTGGGATCGATGGCGTTGTCGCTGGCCTCCATCTTCAACTCACCGCCGAAGCTCTCGCCTTCCAGCAGGATGTCGTCCACGTCCAGCGTCTTGATCTGTACCGCACCACCCACGGAGGTGTTGGCACCACGCAGCATCGCCGGTCCCTTGATGACCTGCATGCCGCCGATCAGGCTGGGATCGATGTAATTGCGGTTGTTCGCGCCCATGTAGCCGCGCCAGACCGTCAGTGCCTGCTCGGTGCCGTCGATGGTCAGTGGCACACGGCCCGGCCCCTGGATGCCGCGGATGTTCGGGTCCAGCGCGCCGCTGTTGCGGGCGTCGCCGCTGTAGACGTTGACCATGCCCTTGAAGATGTCAGCTGGTGCAGCGCCCTTGTAGCGTTCGATCTGCTCGCGCCCGGCGTAGACGGTGGACAGGTCCAGATCGTAGACATCGTCGTAGCCGCGCTCATCGCGCTCGATGCCGGTGGGATCGGCCGAGCGCTCACCACCAACCCGCAGCGTACCGATCACCACGGCATCGCCGTCAGTGCTGGCCACGCGCTGGATGCTCCACGCACCCGGGCTGACTTCGCGTGCCACCAGATCCGTGCCCTGCAACAGCCGCGTAAGCGCTGCGCGCACCGTGTAGCGGCCCTGCAATGCGGGCGCAGCACGGCCGGCAACCAGTGCCGGGTCATAGCTCAGCGAAACACCGGCGGCCGTCGCGGTGTCATTCAGTGCCCGCGCCAGCGGCGCGGCCGCGAGGTTGAAGCTCACATTGCCCTCGCTGGCTGCAGATGTGCCGCTCTGGGCGAAGGCCAGCTGCGGCACTGGCAGCGAAAGCGCGACGAAGCAGGCCAGGGCCAGCGAGGTGCGGACGAAAGGGGGACGCGAAGACATGGCGGAGTCCGTGACAGAAAGGAATTGAAAGGGTTCACTTCCTTGCCCGGCCAACCGGCAAAAAGGGACATCCCCGGCTCAGGCGGGGTCGACCATCACCCATAGACGGCTGCGGTAGCGCACGCGCAGCGGGAAACCCGCCTGCAGCAGCGCGAGCACGGTATCGGTGTCGTCCAGCTGGAACACGCCGGACACCAGCAGGCCGGCGATCTCCGGATCACAGCGCACGACGCCGCTGCGGTAACGCGCCAGCTCGGACAACAGTTCCCCCAGCGGCATGGACTCGGCATGCAGCACGCCCTGCACCCAGGCCAGGCTGTTGCGCTGTAGCGCGCTGACCGCGCTGATGCTGGTCGCGTTGAAGACCGCCTGTTGGCCCGCGCCCACCAGCTGCGTGACATCGCCGCGATCACCGAGCTGGATCCGCACCGCGCCCTGCTCCACCGCCACGCGCGCATGGTCATCCCACATGCGCACGGCGAAGCGCGCGCCCAGAGCAGATAGATGCGCGTTGCGCAGCTGCAGCAGCAAGGGTCGTGCTGGAACGCGATCATCCGTCGCTTCCTGCAGCAGCACTTCACCGCGCAGCAGCTGCACTTGCCGTAGCTGCTCATTGAAGGTGAGCGCAATCCGCGTATCGGTGTTGAGCTGCAGTTCGCTGCCATCTGCCAGGCGCAGCGCGCGCCTCTCACCGATGCCGGTGCTGCCGTCGGCAACAAGGTGTTGCCAAGGCTCGCGCTGCCACGCCAGACGCGCCAGCGGCGCGCCGATCATCACTCCCATAACGGCCGCCAACGCGGCGCGGCGGCCCTGGCGCGTGCGGCGAGCCTGCTGCAAGGGCGCACTGCCTACCGCATCCGGCACATCGTCGAGCAGACCGGTCAAGCGCTCCGCGCGTTGCCAGGCGCGCCTATGCAGGTCGTTGCTGGACAGCCAGCGCTGCCAGGCCGCGCGCTCCCTGGCATCGAGTTCGCCTTCGCGGAAACGCAGCAGCCATTCGGCCGCTTCATGCAGCACCGGCGCGGGAATGGGCACATCGCTCCTGGCCAATGGCTCCTGCATGCGGATCAGTCCATGGCCTCGAGGCAGGCCGCCATCGCCAGCACGATGTCGCGCTTGATGGTGCGCTCGGTCACGCCCAGGCGCGTGGCAATCACCGCATAGGTCTGCCCGTCCAGCTGCGACAGCAGGAAGGCCTCACGTGCGCGCGATGGCAATGCGTCCAGCATGCGGTCGATGCGCATCAGCGCTTCCAGGGCTATCTGTCGCTGTTCCTCATCAGGTACCAGCGCCTCGGGCAGGCTGGCCAGCACCTCCAGCCACGCACGCTCCAGCGCGCGGCGCTGCCACAGATTGATGACCAATCCGTTGGCGATGCGGGTCAGGTAGGCGCGCGGCTGCTCCAGCGTCGGCAACTGTGGCTTCTGCAGCAGGCGCACGAAGGTGTCCTGCGCCAGATCCGCTGCTGCCTCGTCCGCGGACATGCGTCGGCGCAGCCACTGCAACAACCACCCATGGTGCGCGACGTACAGGCCCTGCAGGGAATCAGGCGCCGGTGCCGGCGAAGCATTGACCATGGGTAAATATTGCGAATAGGAATCACTATCATCCGATAAGTTGGGATTGCACGCAAACCGAGCCCCCCGATTGGGAACCGCCCCTGCAAGCAAGCGGAGGCAGGCCCGCATAGCGGCGGAAATCCCCTAAATGAGGATGCGCTCGGAAGCAAGTGCATGCCATTCTGCGGTTTCGCAGAGAATCGGATGGCCAATCCGAAGCCGTTGCTTGCGAAGGCGGGCAATGTCCGTTAAGTAAGCTGTACAACGTTTACCGTGGGCCGGCCTTTAGCGCTTTTCGTTTCATGAGCGCGGGAGTGGGACGGACCTCCAGAAGTAACGCGGGCAAGGTATATACCACGGCCGCGCTACATACCTCGGCCGTGGTATGGTTCGGTTATGAGCACAACTTTGTACCCGCATACGGCTCGAATGGATCAGCTAATCGCCCTGCTTGAGCATGCCGGCTGGTCGGTAGCCATCCCCCCGAGTAGCGAACATTCACGAGCCGCCCCCGATCTTGTGATCCACCAAGGGCCACACCGCTACGCCGTGGAATTGAAGACCGAGGCAGAGGGTCGCCCAGACCGAGTCCTCGCCCTGCTTTCACAAGCCATCCTCCAAGCCAGCCGATATGCGGCAAGCATGAACATGCAACCGCTGGCTGTGGTGCTTGTAGGCAGCGCCTCATCCTCATTGCGGCAGAAGTTCGCTGAATTTCAGCGCAACTATGCCCCGGACGTTGCCGTAGGCTTATTATCTGACGCGGGCAGCAGCCTGTTCATTGGCCCAGGGCTGGCAGGACTGGACCGAGAGGAATCAAGAGCTCACCGAATGGGTAAGCCTGCGCAGTTACGTAAAGCTACCAACCTCTTTTCCGACCTCAACCAATGGATGCTCAAGGTGCTACTGGCGCCCGAGTTGCCGGACAGGATGTTGCATGCCCCTAGGGGCAAGCTTTTCTCGGGTTCGGATCTGGCGCAGGCCGCCGAGGTTTCACCGATGAGCGCTTCCCGATTCCTGCGAGGTATGCAGGAAGAGGGCTTTATAGAAAACTCGGCAGGTCCGCTACGGCTAGTACGGCGCGAGGAACTATTTCGCCGCTGGCAATCGGAAGCCATGCGTTCGTCGCCAGAACTGCGCATGTCGTACCTGGTTCCAGCCGGTGGCATGCGCCAGTTGCTCAAGCTAGCCGCAAGACTTGATGCCTGCATTGGCCTGTTCGCTGCGGCGGACCTATTGAAGCTGGGCCACGTGAATGGTGCGATACCACACGCGTATGTTCGCCGCCTGTCCCCGCCGCTCGGCAAGGATTGGCCCGGCGTGGTGCCTTCTGCTCCAGGCGAACCACCACAGGTGATCATCAAGCAAGCCAATGCGCCTTAATCGCTGTTCCGCGGTGCCGTCCGGGTAGATGATGTCCTTGTGGCGGACGTGCTCCAAGTCTGGCTGGATGTGTCCGCGCACCCTTCGCGCGGCGCCGAGCAAGCCGAGGTGCTGTGGGAAAACGTCCTTGCCAACTTGCTTGGAGGTAAGCGATGAACGACCGTGCTGCATTCGTTCAACTCGTCCGAGCTTTAGCCCCTTGGAACTCGCAGCTGCTATTCGTGGGCGGGTGGGCGCATAGGCTATACCGGCTGCACACAAACGCAGCACCCCCAGCATATCTGCCGTTGACCACCTTGGATGCCGACGTTGCGTTTGCGCAACGCGAGCGCTTGGATGGAAACATCCGCTCGGCATTGCAGGCTGAGGGGTTCGAGCAACAGCTGACGGGCGATCATCGGCCACCCGTTTCTCGCTACACTCTAGGCGAGGATGCTTCCACAGGCTTTTATGCTGAATTCCTCACACCTCTGATCGGGCCCGCGTACACCCGTGACGGCACGCAACTGGCTACCCAAGAACAATCGGGTATCACTGCGCAGCGTCTGCGTTACTTGGATCTTCTGTTCCTTTCACCTTGGTCGGTGACCCTGAACGAGAACTGGGACGTGAACACTCCTTTGGAGGTTAGGATCCCAAACCCTGTCGCTTTCATAGTGCAAAAGCTATTGATCCACACTGACCGAGCAACTGGAAAGCAATCGCAGGACTTGCTGTACATCCACGATACGCTTGAACTGTTCACGCACGAGCTCGATAAGCTAAACGTACTGTGGCGAGACGAAATCCAGCCAAAGATGGATCCTGCGTGGGTACGACGTCTGCTACAAGCAAAGGACGACATGTTTGAATCGCCCAGGCTTTTGTAGACACTCTTCAGCCGTTTAGTGCGTACTGCCGTTCAAACTCTATCGGGGACAGGCCGCCATTGGAACCGTGTCGCCGTGTCGGGTTGTAAAACATCTCGATGTACT
>NZ_JASCOR010000330.1 GCF_029959445.1 Stenotrophomonas sp. PS02298
CGTTGTCGGTCCGGATCACCTGCGGCAGACCTCGGGTCAGTGCCAGCCGGGCCAGCACCCGTGCCACGCCGTAGCCGGAGATCGCCCGCTCCACCTCAATCGCTACCGCCTCGTGCGTGGCATCGTCGACGATCGTCAGCGCCTTGATTACACGACCCTCGGCTGTGCGATCGAACACGAAGTCCATTGACCAGACCTGATTGGCTGCCTCCGGCCGCAGCAACGGTTGACGCTCGCCCAGCAGCACTTTCTTACGCTTGCGCCGACGCACCTGCAACTTGGCCTCCTGATACAAGCGTTCCACCCGCTTGTAATTCACCGACCACTGCTCCTGCCGCAACTTCAGGTAGATCATCCCCACGCCGTAGCGTTTGTGTCGCTGTGCCAGCGCCAGGATCCGCTCGCGAAGTTCGACATTGCGATCGGGGCGCGGGACATAGCGCAGTGCGCTGGCGCTCATTCGTACCACGGCCAGTGCCCGCCTCTCTGTGAGCCCGCGCTCCATTAAATGCCGCACCAGCGTCCTGCGCGCCGGTGCGCTCACCACTTTTTTCGTAGGGCGTCCTTGATGACGTCGTTCTCCAGCAACTGCTCGGACAGCAGCTTCTTCAGCCGGGCATTCTCCGCCTCCAGCTCCTTGAGTCGCTTGGCCTCCGGCACACTCATGCCGCCAAACTTGCTGCGCCACAGGTAGTAGGACGCCTCACTAAACCCGTGTCGGCGGCACAGCTCTTTCACCGCCATGCCGGCCTCTGCCTCACGCAGGAAGCCAATGATCTGCTCTTCGGAAAAGCGCTTCTTCATGTCCAATCTCCGTCTCGTTGGGGATTGAACTCCAAATCGCCGCGCTACTCAAAATCGGGGGAACGTCG
>NZ_JASCOR010000331.1 GCF_029959445.1 Stenotrophomonas sp. PS02298
GCTCGGCACTTGCCGGTGTCGAGCCGTCGCCCTGTCTTTACTCTTCGGGTGGCGGCGGTGGGGTGTACGCCATCGTGTGCTGCCACAGCTGCAGGCAGACCAGGCCGCCGCGGACGCTCTCGATTTCAATGCGCAGCGTGCCGGCGGCAGCGGGCACGAACGACGCGCTGTCCCCGGCGATGCTCTCCGCCGTGTTGACGAGCACGTCGTCCAGATACCAGCGCACGGTGTACGTCACGCCCGCTTCTGGGCCGATGCTCGGCAGCGCCTGGTCGACGAGCTTGTCCGCCTGCGCCAGCCGGTCCCGGTGCACCCAGGTCACCTGGGCCGTGTCCGCGATCTCCGCCGGCCAGGCCAGCCCGTTGATCCTCACCGCGGCCGGCGGGTACGGCCGCGCCGCGCGGCCTGCGAACTCGACCGACATCGGCGTCGCCTCGGCCGGGTCCAGTCGCGCGGTGCCGGTATTCGTCAGGAGCTTGATGCCGATGATCTCGCCCTCGGCGTACTCGACCAGGTCGCTGGCTGCGGCGTCGTCGTAGGCCCAGATGTGCGAGCCGGCCGCGTGTCGCGTCGGGATGGTGTCGGCGCACGCCCGGCCCACGGTTACCGTGCCGGCGAGCACGTCGACGGCGTCGATGCGCACGATCTCGCCGTCCCACAGCGCGGCCGAGCCCATCGTGAGCTGCTCGGCGCGCACGAAGTCGGCAATCGGGATCACCGTCGCCAGCTGGTCGATCTCGTCCACGGCGGGATCGCCAGCAACGACGGCGACCGGGCACCAGTCGCCCGTCGCCTCGCCCGCGTAGTCGGCGCCCCCGGCGGCGCCCGCGCCGGTGTTGTTTTTGCC
>NZ_JASCOR010000332.1 GCF_029959445.1 Stenotrophomonas sp. PS02298
ATCACCGAGACCGTGGATGCGGTCAAGGCCAGCCTGTCGGCGATCAACAACGAGATCAAGCGCCTGGCCGGCGCCGCCGCACAAGGCGACTTCTCGGTGCGCGGCGATGCCGCTGCCTACCAGCATGATTTCCGCGACATGGTCAGCAGCCTCAACCAGCTGATGGAAACCACCGACGGCAACCTGTCCGAGCTGTCGCAGCTGCTGCAGGCCATCGCCCGCGGCGACCTGACCGCGAAGATGCAGGGCGATTTCCACGGCGTGTTCGCCAACATGCGCGACGATGCCAATGCCACCGTTGAACAGCTGACCGACATCATCGGCCGCATCCAGCACGCGGCCTCCAGCATCAACCTGGCCTCCAGCGAAATCGCCACCGGCAACAGCGACCTGTCGCGCCGCACCGAGCAGCAGGCTGCCAACCTGGAAGAAACCGCGGCCTCGATGGAGGAACTGACCTCCACCGTGCGCCAGAACGCAGAACACGCGCGCCAGGCCAACCAGCTCGCCATCGGCGCGCATGGCGTCGCCAGCCAGGGCGGCACCGTGGTCGGCCAGGTCGTCACCACCATGAGTGCGATCGAAGCCTCGTCGAAGAAGATCGCCGACATCATCAGCGTCATCGACGGCATTGCCTTCCAGACCAATATCCTGGCGCTCAACGCCGCAGTGGAAGCCGCGCGCGCCGGCGAACAGGGCCGTGGTTTCGCCGTGGTCGCCTCGGAAGTGCGCACCCTCGCCCAGCGCTCCGCCGCAGCCGCCAAGGAGATCAAGGGCCTGATCGACGACTCGGTCGGCAAGGTCGGCGAAGGCTCGG
>NZ_JASCOR010000333.1 GCF_029959445.1 Stenotrophomonas sp. PS02298
GCTGGCTGGCCTGCTCAACCGCACCGCGCTTGAACTCGGTGCTGAACTTCCTTCGCTTCGACATGAACACTCCTCATGGCCTTGATCGGCCTTCTCGTAAGTGTCCGTGAAAACGGGGGTGAACCCCCTTCTGACCCCACCTTGAGGTCGGCACTGGTGCCGACCGGCACGGCCGGCGGGCGCTTGAAACCGACGCCGATCTTGAGCACAGCGATGTCGTGCGCGGGGCTCGTCCCCACCAGTGCGGCCTGGTAGTCGCGGCCGTCGGCCAGTTTGACGGTGGCTTCGGACGCGCCCTGGATGACGTGGAAGTTAGTGACGACGTGGCCGGCGTCGTCCCAGATGAAGCCCGAGCCAGTGCCGCGCGGCACGGAGAAGACGTTGCGCGTCCAGACATCGCGTACCAATTGTGCGGTAGTGATGTAGACCACCGAGGCGCGCGATTTCTCGAACAGTTCGATGGTGGCTTTCTCGTCCGCCGCCAGATCGCCACGCGCCGTCACAGTGCGTTCTGCCGCCTCGCGCGGACTGAACCAGGCCTCGATGGCGGGCAGGAACTGCCACAGCAGCATGAGCGCGGCAATACAGGCGGTGATGAAGAGCCAGCGCCGGCCGAAGTGGTCCGGCGCGGGGCGTTGGTACGGGTCGGGGTAGGCCATGAGAAGTCTCCTGTTGATAT
>NZ_JASCOR010000334.1 GCF_029959445.1 Stenotrophomonas sp. PS02298
GCCATGCTCGGCATGGGGCATCACCGGTAACGCCCCTGCCGAGCATGGCTCGGCACTACATCAGAGCATCACAGCAGCCAGCCCCATCGGCACCACGCGTACGGATACTCCTGCGGCCTGTCGCATAGGCCAGCCCGCACCGGGTTATGCAGCAGGTAATTGGCCACGCCCAGCAATGATTCATCGCGCCTGATTGCATGATCGTGGTAGCCGGATTGCCAGATGGATCCCGCAACGCCAATGGCTCTTGCCGAGCGCGACTTCAGCCGCTGCATACACGCACCCAGCGATCCGGTTTGAAGCTGCAGCAGCCAATGCAGGTGGTCTGGCATGACCACCCACGCGAGATTGTTGGTGATTCCGGCGAGTTCGCAATGACTGAGCGCCTCGATCACCTGCTCGGCGTTCTTGCGATTCGCAAACAGCGGCACTCGCCCAGCTGTCACCGTGGTGATTGAGTAGGCGTTATTGGGCAGCGAAAAGCGCCCCAGCCGCAATTTAGGACTCGACATCGCTGCAGCCTGAGGCCGGCGATCAAGAAGGTCTGCCAGGGATTCTAGGCTGTACCTGTAGTGGGGGGGGGGGGGGGGGGGGGGGGGGGGGGGGGGGGGGGCCGTCGCCGGGCCGCCGAGCGGGCGGCCGCGCGGGCCGCGGCGGGGGGGG
>NZ_JASCOR010000335.1 GCF_029959445.1 Stenotrophomonas sp. PS02298
GTTTCGCGGCTTACGCCGCTCCTACAGGGTGGCTGTTGGATTGCCTGGAAGGTCTCTGCCGAGCATGGCTCGGCACTACAAGGTGGTCGGTGGGGGTTTGTGAGGAAGGCCTTTGCCGAGCATGGCTCGGCACTACCACGCTTGGGCTTGCTTGATTTACATCAAGGTGGGCATTGCCTTGGCGGCGCATGGTTGCTCTCCTGGAGTGGAGAGTCTTGCGATGGCAAAGCCATTTCCGTTGAATCCAAAACATCCTGAGCGGATCTGCTGGGGCTGCGACAAGTATTGCGCGACCGATGCGCTGGCCTGCGGCAATGGTTCCGGACGCACGCAGCATCCGGCGGAGCTTCAGGGCGAGGATTGGTATCTGGCGTGGGGTATCGAGCCGGAGCCGGGGCGGCCGGGAAGGGCGGCGCTGGAGAAGAAGTTGTAGGAGCGGCGTGAGCCGCGAGGCGGGTGGTTTGTCAGGTTGCGGGCTCTCTTGTGGTTGCAATGGTGTCGGGGTGGGGGGGGGGGGGGGGGGGGGGCGGGGGGGGGGGGGGGGGGGGGGGGGGGGGGTGGGGGGG
>NZ_JASCOR010000336.1 GCF_029959445.1 Stenotrophomonas sp. PS02298
ACGTACACTTCGGCTTCGAACTGGGTGTGCGGCTTGATCGAACCCGGCTTGGCCAGAACCTGGCCACGCTCGACGTCGTCACGCTTGGTGCCGCGCAGCAGCAGACCGGCGTTGTCACCTGCCTGACCCTGGTCCAGCAGCTTGCGGAACATTTCCACGCCGGTGACGGTGGTCTTCTGGACCGGACGGATACCGACGATTTCGATTTCTTCGCCGACCTTGATCACGCCGCGCTCGATACGACCGGTCACCACGGTGCCGCGGCCCGAGATCGAGAACACGTCTTCCACCGGCATCAGGAACGGCTTGTCGACGTCACGCTCCGGGGTCGGGATCCAGCTGTCCAGTGCATCGACCAGCTTCAGGATGGCCGGCACGCCGATGTCGCTCTGGTCGCCTTCCAGCGCCATACGAGCCGAACCGTGCACGATCGGGGTGTCGTCGCCCGGGAAGTCGTACTTGCTCAGCAGCTCGCGGACTTCCATTTCGACCAGTTCCAGCAGCTCGGCATCGTCAACCATGTCGGCCTTGTTCAGGAACAC
>NZ_JASCOR010000337.1 GCF_029959445.1 Stenotrophomonas sp. PS02298
CCGCGTTGGCCCGCGCCATGCGCGGCAAGGGGCGTACCGGTAAACGCGAAGGAGCGGCGGGAGCCGCGAAGCCACAGCTGCATCAGGCGGCGAAAGGCCAACCCCTCCCCAACCCTCCCCTTGGCTTCGCCAAAGGGAGGGAGCAACAGCGTAGTGCCGAGCCATGCTCGGCAAGGGGCGTTCCCGGTAACGCGTAGGAGCGGCGTGAGCCGCGAAGCCACAGCTGCATCAGGCGGCGAAAAGCCAACCCCTCCCCAACCTTCCCCTTGGCTTCGCCAAAGGGAGGGAGCAACAGCGTAGTGCCGAGCCATGCTCGGCAAGGGGCGTTCCGGTAACGCGTAGGAGCGGCGTGAGCCGCGAAGCCACAGCTGCATCAGGCGGCGAAAGGCCAACCCCTCCCCAACCTTCCCCTTGGCTTCGCCAAAGGGAGGGAGCAACAGCGTAGTGCCGAGCCATGCTCGGCAAGGGGCGTTCCGGTAAAGCCTCAGCCGAGCATGGCTC
>NZ_JASCOR010000338.1 GCF_029959445.1 Stenotrophomonas sp. PS02298
GCCGCGCCATGCTCGGCAGGGCTCTACCGATAACGATCCAGCCGAGCATGGCTCGGCTCTACAGGCGCAGCTTCAAGGCCGGCTAGATCATGCTGATGTAGGAGCGGCGTAAGCCGCGAAGCGCGTATTGCTGCAAACGGCGAAGAGCTACCCCTCCCCAGCCCTCCCCTCCGCCTTCGGCGCAAGGGAGGGGGCAAAAGCGTAGTGCCGAGCCATGCTCGGCTGAAGCTTTACCGGTAACGCCCCAAGCTGAGCATGGCTCGGCTCTACAGGTGCAGCTTCAAGGCCGACTTGATCATACTGATGTAGGAGCGGCGTAAGCCGCGAAGCGCGTATTGCTGCAAACGGCGAAGAGCTACCCCTCCCCAGCCCTCACCTCCGCCTTCGGCGCAAGGGAGGGGGCAGAAGCGTAGAGCCGAGCCATGCTCGGCAGGGCTTTACCGGTAATGCCCCAAGCCGAGCATGGC
>NZ_JASCOR010000339.1 GCF_029959445.1 Stenotrophomonas sp. PS02298
GCCGAGCCATGCTCGGCTGAGGCTTTACCGGGTGACGCCCCTGCCGAGCATGGCTCGGCTCTACATGACACGGCTTGTGTAGGAGCGGCGTCAGCCGCGAAGCTTGCGCGACATCAGCAGTGGCAAAGCCAACCCCTCCCCAACCCTCCCCTTCGCTGCGCGAAAGGGAGGGGGTAGAAGCGTAGAGCCGAGCCATGCTCGGCTGAAGCTCTACCGGTGACGCCCCTGCCGAGCATGGCTCGGCACTACATGACACGGCTTGTGTAGGAGCGGCGTCAGCCGCGAAGCTCGCGCGACATCAGCAGCGGCAAAGCCAACCCCTCCTCAACCCTCCCCTTCGCTGCGCGAAAGGGAGGGGGCAGAAGCGTAGTGCCGAGCCATGCTCGGCTGAAGCTCTACCGGTGACGCCCCTGCCGAGCATGGCTC
>NZ_JASCOR010000033.1 GCF_029959445.1 Stenotrophomonas sp. PS02298
TGGGGTTTCGTTCCGAAACCCCACTCTGACCCCGGTTTTGCCTCTGACCCCGGTTTTGACCTGGTGTTGCTCTGGCTTACAGCTTGGCCCTGTCAGTAACAAACACCGGCAGCGGCACATCCAGCACGTCCGCGCTGAGCCCGCGTCCGGCCAGGAAACCGGCAATGTTGTCGGCGATGCCCGGATTGCCCACCCACATCTCGTTGTCATGGCTGGCACCGCGCACCAGCAGCTCCTTGCCGTGGCTGAAGCCGGGCAGCAGCGCCTGGGCATTGGCATGCGGGGTGCGGCCGTCGAGCGTGCCGCTGATGAACAGCACCGGCACGTCGCTGCGCAGCGGCGCACGGAAAGCTTCACCCAGGTCCAGCATGCCCAGGCCATCAGCAACTTCCGGGAACGGGAAGTTCAGGGCGTCGCCGAGCAAGCTTTGGCGGGCCTGCGCCGCCGCCAATGCGCGCCGCTGCGGGCTCTGCCCGGAGGCCACATCCATTGCCGTGGGCATGGCGCGCCAGCCGCCCAGACCCTCGCGCACCATCAAGGCGATCGCACCGAGCAGGTCATAGTTGCCGGCCTCGGCCTCACGCAGTGCCAGCGGCAGCATGCGCTGGGTGGAGCGGCGACCAAGCGCGACCGCAATCGCCATCTGCGCATCGAACTCGCCGATGGTCACTTTCCTGTCCCCGTGCATCGGGCTGCTGCCCTGCCCCGGCTGCTCCCGCAGTTTGGCCAGCACGCGTTGTGCCGATCCCTGCAGATCCTCGAAGCCGTCCTTCCTGGCGATGACCGCGAGATCCGCCAGTAATGCATCGGCCGTCAGCGGCAGCTTGATCGAATCGTCCGGGCCTTCACTGCCCATCAGCACCACGCGCTCCACGCTGTCCGGATGGCGGCGCACCGTGGCCAGCGCCAGATGCGTGCCGTAGCTCATGCCCCACAGGCTCAGCTTGGGCAGCGCCATCGCCTTGCGCAGGTACTCGATATCATCTGCGCTCTCGGCGGTGGTGTAGGCGCCCATATCAACCCCAGCGTTCTTCCAGAACGCAAGGCAGCTGACCAGGGATGCCTTCACTCCGACCAGCGCCGCGTCGCGCTGCAGCGGTTTGGCATCATCGAACTTGTGTTCGTGCGGGCATTCCGGGGGCATCTCGGAGAAGTCGGTGCCGCGTTGATCAAGCAGCAGCACATCGGTCTCACGGCGGACCCGGTCGAACACCGGCCAGCGCGGGCCCAGCGCGGTGCCGAAGCCCGACCCGCCCGGGCCACCGGCCAGATAGACCACCGGTGCACTGCGGCCATTGCCACCGGTCGCCGGCAAGCGCACGACACGCAGGCGGATACGCGGCCCGTTCGGCTCACTGTGGCGACGCGGAACTTCGAGGAAGGCCTCTTCAGTGGCGATGGTGCCGTTGCCCTTGGTCTGCATTGCATAGGGCGCAAACACCAGCGGCGCAGCCGAGTCCTTGGCCAGCGCCGGCGAGGCGCAAGCCAGGGCAAGGCACAGCGCCAACAGGCGGCCGCTACGTCCCAGCTTCCCCTTGCCGGTCACAAGCACTCCGCCAGCGTCGCGTTGATGCCCAGCGACAAGCGAGGCGTTTGAAGGAGCCGCCAACGACTGCAGGCACGGGCGGCAAGCACTGGAAACGAACAGAGAGTTGTTGGACATGGCAGGCTCCGACTAAGTGGGAAGGTGGGTGTTGCCGTGGCCCCGACAACCCGGAAAAACCTCCCGTTGCCTCGCCACGGAGCCAGCATCCCTCCCTCAACGGCGCTTGCGGGGCGCGCGTCCGCCGAACAGCTCCAACCCACCGCCCAGCGTCTCCGCGCAGCCGATACGATAGGCCCATGCCGATCCTACGAATCCTGAGCGTACTGGCCGTGCTGGTCTTCGCGGTCGCCGCATGGCTGGCTGTGCTGCTGCGCGACGTCAACAGCGTGCAAGTGCTGAGCGGAGAGATGGCGCCCGCCAGCGTCACCGCTGCTGGCGGCTTGCCGACCTCGCCGCCTGCGGACATCAGCTGGCAGCCAATCGATCAACAAGCGCTGGCCAGCTGGCGCGGCCCGTACTGGCTGCGCTGGCAATCACCCGCGTCCACCCAGCCTGACGATGGCGGCCGCGCCCTGCGCCTGTCGCTGCGTGGCGCCAGCCAGCTCTACTGGAACGGCCAGCCGATGCCGGGCAATGGCGTCGTCGGCACCAACGTCGAGCAGGAACGGCCCGGCCAGGTCGACATCACCCGCGTACTGCCGCCCTCCTCACCCACGGGCACCGATGAATTGCTGGTGCTTGCGTCCAGCCATCATCAGCAGTTCGGCCTGTACAGCGCCGATGCCCTGGTTGCGGTGGCGCCGGCCGTGGTGTTGTACCAGCGCATGGTCCTGCCCTGGCTGATCGCCGCCCTCGCCACCGGTGCACTCGTCGCAGCCTGCCTGTACTTCCTTGCGCTGCAGCACGGCCGACCGCAGATGCCGGGCGGGCGACTGCTGCTTGCGCTGTGCGCGGTTGGAATCGCTTTGCCGGTGATCGAAGGCTGGCGCCCGCTGTTCGGCTATCTCTATCCATGGCACGGCCTGCGCCTGTATGCGCTGCTGGCGTTGCACGTGGCCGCGGCCATGCTGCTGCCTGCCTACCTGGCGCGACGCTACGGCGTTGCCGTGCCCAAGGGCCTGGGCATCGCCTACGCGACCACACTGGTGATGACGGCCGTGCTGCTGCCCAGCTTCGACATCCGTTCGGCGGTGGCGCTGCTGCTGAGTCTGCTGGCCTCGTCTGCGCTGCTGCTGCGGGCCAATGGTGAGCGCGAAGAACGCTGGCCGATCCTGGCCTTGCTGGTCGCCGGCGTACTGGCCTTGCTGTTTGCGCCCGGGGCCTTCCTCGATGGCCCCTACTTCCTGCTGCTCGCGGTGCTGGTGGGCTTCCTGCTGCTCTGCCATGCGGAGCAGGTGCGGGCCCTGGACCTGCACAATGCACGCCTGCGCGAAGAGCGCGCAAATCTGTCGCTGCAGCTGCTGCAGCGTGGCATCCAGCCGCACTGGCTGATGAATACACTCACCTGCCTGCAGGAACTGATCGAACAGGCTCCGGCAAAGGCAAGCCGTCTGGTCGAATCGCTGGCCGAGCAGTTCGATCGCCTGCGCGAAAGCAGCAGCCGACAGAGCGTGCCGCTCAGCGAAGAACTGGCCCTGTGTCGCAACCATCTGGATATCGTCGGCCACGCCCTGGATCAGACCATGGTGCTGGAAGTCGACGCCAACGACCTGCAGCTGTCACTGCCGCCCGGTGTGCTGCATGCACAGGTCGAGAACGCCTTGACCCACGCCGGCGCGGTGGCCTGCGCACAGCGCCCATTCCGCCTGCGCGTGCAGCGCGACAAACAGCACTGGATCCTGGAACTGCGCAGCGCGCGCGGCTCCGCGCCGCATCGTGGCCAGGGCACTGGCACCCGCTACATCGAGGCCAGCCTGGCCGCCTCCCATCCCAATCGCTGGCACTACAGCCAAGGCGCCGATGGCGCCGACTGGTGCAGCCGTATCGAGCTCACATGCGCATACTGATCGTCGAAGATGAGCCGCTGGTCCGCCAGCGCCTGCTGCGGCTGTGTACGGAAATCGCGGGCGCGCGTGCGCGCTTCGATGCGGTCGCCGACCTCGATGCCGCCGGCGACCGGTTGCAGCGCAGCGTCTACGACGGCCTGCTGCTGGACCTCAACCTCGGCGGTGAGGACGGCTTTGATCTGCTCCGCAGCGCAGTCGCCGGCCGATATCACTGTGTTGTTGTATCCGCCCACCGCGAGCGCGCGCTGCTGGCCTTTGAGCACGGCGTGCTGGATTTCGTACCCAAGCCGTTCTCGCGTGAGCGCCTGGGCCAGGCACTGGAACGCCTGCTGGATGTAGGCCGCTACAGTTCCGGCCGCGCACGCTACCTCGGCATCTGGCGCGCGCAGGGCACCGCCCTGGTCGAACTGGCCGACGTGCAGTGGATCCGTGCCGACGGCGACTACAGCGAGCTGCGCATGCGTGATGGCCGCAGTGAACTACATGACAAATCATTGGCTGGCCTGAGCGCGATATTGCCGCCGGACTTCATCCGCTGCCACCGTTCCTACCTGGTCAACCTGCGCCATGTCAGCACCTTGCATTCCGGTAGCGGCAGTCGGTACTGGCTGGTACTCAATGGCGGCGGGGAGCTGCCGGTCGGGCGTGCCCATGTGGCCGGCCTGCGGCAGGCACTCGCGCTTGAGTGAACCAGCCGACGACATGAAAGCGAGCAGACTCCGCAGCCCGGGTAAGCGCAGCGCACCCGGGAGCTGGCAGAGCGGTGCGAAGTCGCGTGCCCATACAAGCACATCAACGCCATATCTGACTCAACGATTCCCCGGGTGCGCTGCGCTTACCCGGGCTACGTGGTTACGCTGAAGATCTCAGGCAGTTCGTCTGCCGATGGAATCTGCGGCGCCTGCTCAAGGGCTCTGGGGCGTTGAACGCGCCTTGCTCAACGCGTCCTCAAAACTCTCCTTGTGCTCGTCCACCAGCCCGGCGAGCAGGCCAGGGTCCACAAATGCATTCTCATCGCCATCGGCGCGTTGCGCCTGCCGCTCAAGGATGCCGGTGGTATCGGGATGGCCGCTCAGGACGATGTCCGCCTGCATCGCGCCAAGCTTTGCAAACGTCGCGCGGAAATCCTCGGCGATCGTCGGGTAGCTGCGATTCCCGACCAGCGTGTTACCGGCGACGGTAATGCTGCACAGGAACAACACCTCACGCGGCGTGCCACGGTCATTCACAGTCATGCTCCAGCTGGTGCAACCGGCGGTGTGCCCCGGCGTGAGATGCGCCGTGAGCTCGACGTCACCAAGCCGCAGCTTCTGCCCATCGCTGACGACCTCATCCAGCTTGATCGGATCGAAGGGCTGGATGCCGTAGTTGTTGTCGCCCTGGTTCCTGCCGTTCTCAAGCGCCCAACGGTCGCCAGCGCTGGCGGCATAACGCGCACCGGTGTCGCGTTTGAGTGCGGCCATCGCGCCGACATGATCCGCATGGGCATGGCTGCTGAGCAACAGCCGCACATCATGCAGCGGCACACCCAGGCTTTCGATGTTGCGCTCGATCTGGTCCGCATTGGCAGCAAGCGGAGCATCCAGCAGGATCGCCCCCTGCTCCGACACGATCAGGTAGGCCGCCAGTCCCTCGCTGCCTACGTAATAGATGTTGTCGACGATATGAAATGGTTTGATCGGTGTCGTCCAGTCCGCGGGCGGTCCAGCCCACGCCGCCGCCGACGACACCGCTCCGGCAAACACCATCGCCGCCACCTGCAATCTCCTGCGAATTCCCTGCTTCTGCATCATCTCTGCGCCTTGTCCAATACGTGCAGGAACTGTGCGCCGTAGAGGAGATTGCGACAAATGCGTAGAACTGGGCCGAGCCATGAGTTTTCCTCGGCCTTCGCCTATCCGCGGGCAGGCACGCACGATACGTGCCAGGCACCTCGCCATCCGGCGATGAACGGCCGGCGTCCGCAGCACACCGTAATTGCGATTCTCCGGTCTGCAATTTTTACGGTGTTTTCATCGCGGCGTATCACCACCCAGCCGCGCCCAGCAGTATCTTCGCGTCCATCCGCCCCGAGAAGCCACAATGATCCGTCGATCCTTGTCCCTGCTGCTTCCGCCCCTGTTTGCGGCTGCAGCGCTGTCGGGCTGCGACGCTCCCGACAACGCAACCGCCGTTGCCGATAAGGCCCCGGCAGCAGATGCCAATGAACTCCCGTTGTTCGACACCTTCGGCGACCTGCACCGCGACATCGGCAGCAAGGTGCCACTGGCACAGCGCTACTTCGACCAAGGGCTGCGTTTGGCCTATGGATTCAACCATGAAGCCGCCGGGCGCGCATTTGCCGAAGCCGCGCGTTTGGACCCGGAATGCGCGATGTGCGTCTGGGGACAAGCCTTGGTGATTGGGCCAAACATCAATCTGCCGATGGATCCGGCGGCCGCCAAAGATGCCACGGCATTGGCGGCGCGTGCCGCCTCCCTTGCCACTGGCGCGCGGCCCGTCGACCAAGCGTTGATCCAGGCACTGCAGAAACGCTACAGCGATCCCGCACCAGAAGACCGCAGGCAACTGGACCATGACTACGCCGACGCGATGGCAGCGGTAGTGGCGCAGTTTCCTGAAAACGATGATGCCGCCACGATGTACGCGGAGGCCTTGATGGATCTCTCGCCGTGGGCCTATTGGCAGGATGGCAAGCCCGCCGAGTTCACCCAGGCATTGGTCGGCGAGCTGGAGCGCGTGCTGGCGCGCAACCCGCGCCATATCGGCGCGATGCACTACTACATCCATGCCCTGGAATCCTCGCCCGAGCCAAAGCGTGCCGAGCCCCACGCCGATGCCTTGGCTGCGCTGGCGCCGGGTTCCGGCCACCTGGTGCATATGCCCGCGCATATCTACATCCGCGTTGGCCGCTACCACGATGCAACCCTGACCAACCTGGCCGCTACCACCGCCGACAAGGACTTCCTCGCGGTCTGCCATGGCAGCAATGGCGTCTATCCGCTGGGCTACGTGCCGCATAACTGGCACTTCGCCACGATGACCACGGGACTGACCGGCTCACGCACACTGTCCATGCAGGCCGCCAAACAGACGGCCGATCGGGCGGACCGCACGGTCATGGGCGAGGCCCCGATGCAGTTCATGCAGCAGTTCGTGGTGGCACCGCTGCTTACCCAGGTCCGCTTCGGCGATTGGGACGGCATCCTCGCCGACGCCAGCACCGCAGACGAACTTCCCTATCCTGCCGCGATCCGCCATTTCGCCCGCGGCATGGCACATGCCCGCAAAGGCGCACTGGCCGAAGCAACACGCGACGCCGACGCCCTGCATGCCATCGCCGCCGATACGGCAATGGCGCAGGTCAGCTTCTTCGACATCAACCATGCCGACGGCGTGCTGCGTGTGGCCGATGCACTCCTGCGTGGCGAACTGCTACGCGCGCAGGGAAAACACGGCGAAGCGATCACCGCCTTGCGAGAGGCTGCAGCCGCCGAAGATGCCCTGGCCTACAACGAGCCCGCCGACTGGCCGCTGCCGGTGCGTCCCTACCTGGGCGCCGCGCTGCTGGATACAGGTGATGCGGAATCCGCAGCCGAAGCCTTCAGTCAGGACCTCAAGACCTATCCGGCCAATGGCTGGTCGTTGTTCGGACTGGCACAGGCACAACAGGTGCTGGGCCAGGCCGATGCGGCAGCCGAAACCAAACGCCAACAAGCAGCAGCCTGGCAATGGGCGGATGCGCCACTGGCAGCCGCGCGCTATTGAGCCAACAGCGCTGGCCGCGATGTGGCTGCATCCACAGCCGGCTGCAGCTCGGCCATGGCCGCCAGCGCCGCCGTCTCGCGCTGCTGCCAATCGCCGCCCAACTGGCGGAAAGGAATCTGCCGGCTGCCAAGCTCACGCAGATACCAGGCATGCTGCCAGCGCCGGAACGCCTCGTCGCGGCGGGTGCCGTCCTGCACGAATGGAACATCAGGGTCACACAGCAACACCAGGTCATAGCGACGCTGCGACAATTCCAGCAAGCACGGTTCGGCGCGCCCAAACATCGCCTCGGCGTACAACAAGGTGGTCAACGGTGAGGTGTCGCATACCAGCCAGCCGGTGGCGGCACCCAGCAGAGCTTCCTCCCGCGCCACCTGGGTCTGGGCGATATGCAACAGATCCGTCTCCTGCAGCTGCCCATCCTGTGCCTCCCACAGCTCGCGGCCATACTCCGCCGCGTAGACACTGTCGCAGCGCGTGGCCAGTGTCCGGGCCAGCGTTGATTTCCCGGTGGATTCACCGCCCAGCAACACCACCCGTCTGACGAAATCGCGATACACCTGCGGCGCCAGTTGCTGCCGCTGCGCATGCAGGTCCGCGCGCACTGCAGTACCCGATACCGGCACGCTGCGCCGTGCCGGATCGACCTCAACGTGCGCCACCGCGCGGCCGCCATGCAGTTGCTGTTGCTGCGAAAGCACTGCGGCGAAACCGGGCCCGTAGTCCTCGCTGGTGAACACCAGATCCACCTCGCTCTGGATCACCTCGCGCAGCAGCCAGGCCATGAACAAACGATGCGCCTCGTCATCCGCATCGTTGTGCGGCAGGCACTGCGCAGCCAGCCCCAGACCTTGGCAATGTGCGGCAAGGCGGCTGTCATCGAGCACCCAGTGCTCCGCATCCGGATACAGCGCTCGCAGCCAGGCCTCGCGTCGCGCAGGTGCCATCCCGGGAAACTCGGGCTTGGTGTAACTGACCACGACCAGGCGCTCGCAAGCGGCCTGTGCATGATCCAGCAGCAATTGGTGGCCGCGATGCAACGGGCAGAACTTGCCCACCACCAGGCCAACCCGCAGCATGCTCACGCAGCCGTGCCCTGCTCGCGCCACAACCGGCGCCAATGCCGCCACGCCAGCCAGGCGTTGATCCAATAGGCGGCATACAAGACAGAAGTCAGGGTGAGCCCGCGCGAGGCGTACAGCGGCACTGCGATGGTGTTGACCAACACCCACACCGGCCAGGTCTCGATGCGCCTGCGCATCAGCAGCAGCTGCGCCAGTACCGACAGGCACAGCACCGAGGAATCGGCGAACGGCGCGTAGGCGTCGGTGAAGCGATGCAGTACAAGCCCGTAAGCGCCGCCAGCCAGCAGCGCTCCGGCGCCCATCAGCAGGAAGCTGCGCAACGGCGTGCGTTTGATCGGCAACGCTTCATGGCTGGCGCTGGCGTGCCAGTTCCACCAGCCGAACATGCTGGCCACGACGAAGAACACCTGCAGCAGTACATCGGCGTACAGCTGGGTATGCCAGAACAGCAGGCCGAACAGCGAGCAGCCAATGATGCCGGTCCACCAGGTGTGCACGCTATTGCGCGCCGCACACAGGATGGAGGCGGTGGCGAAGGCGTTGGCGGCGATTTCCAGTGCGGTCATGCGCCCAGGCCTTCGGTGAGATCGGTGGTGTATTGCAGCACTTTGTCCTCCACGTGCATCAGCACGACCTGCACCGGCAGGTCGTCCAGGGTATGTTGCAGGGCCGCTTGCGCCTGCTGTGCGTAACCGCCCTCGGCGACTGGCAGATGCAGGCTCACGCTGCCATCGCCGCCTTGATGCACACGAAAGCGCGACAGCGGCAGCGGCGCCAAGGCGTGGGTCAGGTCGATGTTGTTGATCCAGCGGCCACTGCGGGTGCGGTAGCGTACCGGTCGCCTGCCCTGCAGGTCGACAATCATCGGCACATCACCACACATCGCCAGCGCGCCACGGTCGCCAGTGCGGTAGCGCAGCAGCGGCAGGCAGAAGTTGAAACCACCGGTCAGGGTGATCTCACCGACCTGTCCATCCGCAACGGCACGACCGGCATCGTCCAGCACCTCCACATACATGCCCGGCTGCAGCAGCACATGACCACCGGCGGCGGCGTCATGCACCGCCAGCGGGCCGGCTTCGTTCATCGAATATATGTCCAGTACCGGGCAGTCGAATCGTTGCTGCAACGCCTGCCGAAGGCCCGGCGACAAGGCCATCGAGACCGACAGCAGCGCGCGCGGCCGGTGGCTCAGCCCCAACTCCAACAAGGTAGCGAAGGAGATCGGATCACCAGCGATCACCTCCGGCTGCAGCGCATCGATGTAGCGCGTACGGTCGTCGGGGTGACGCCACTCATCCGGATGCAGGTTGATCTTGGCCAGCCCGGACTCGTCCATGCTCGGCGTCACCGATACATAGGTGAAGCAACGCCGCTGCATGCCCAGCAGCATCACGCCCATCTGCCCGCGACCGTTGCGCAGCTGTACGCCCGCGCGCGCCAGCGCACGCTTGTGATAAGCCAGATAGCGACCGGCCACGACTGGATGCGATGGCAGCACCAGCGGGTGGCCGGTGGTACCGGTGGTGCGGAAATTCATCATCCGCTGCAGCGGCACCGGATCCGGCACGAACTGGGCGATGTCGGCGGCCAGGTCACCGCGATGGGTGGTAGCGATGTCCTCGAAACATGCGGCACGACCACGCGCGCGAAAGTACGGCACCTGTGCGATCACCTCATCGACGAAGCCCCCCAACCACGGCGGGGGTGACCCCGGCTGCCACTGGAAACCAGCGCCCAGGATGTCGTCTTCGTACCCGCGCAGTTGCTGCACTTCCTCGGCGAGCAGTCGATTGCCGCTCTGGTTGCGGTAGCGCGGTGCTGCCGGGTGCTCGCGCATCCGCTTCAGCATCGCCCTGCCCGCTTCGCTCAGGGTGGGATAGCGCTCGCCGTCGTGCGGGTCTTGATTCACTCGCGCGTTCACTCGCGCGTCCATTTGTCCGCCGATTCCTCGGCGGCCTTGCGTGCCAGCGCCTCGCGGATGGCACGCGCGCGCGCTTCAGCAGCGCGGCTGGCTTCCAGCAGGCGACGGCGCTCGACACTGCTGACGCTGGCCAGGCGATCGGCTGCCTGTGCCGCGGTTTCACCCGCAGGCAGCAAGCCAAGGCGGGCGATGGCGGTACGCACCAGCTCCTCGCGCCGGTCCGGGTCGTGCAGATAGCGGTTCACTGCGGCCTCCGCTGCCAACGCGGGCACCGCTTCGGCAAATACCGGCAGCAGCGCCTCGCGCGGGAAGCGCAGCGCGTGCCAGGCCTCATCGGCGAGCAGCCACGCCATCACCGCGGACAGACTCAGCTGGTTGGCGGTGACCGCGGCCAGGTTGCCGGACAGGCTGGCCTGCAACGCAGCAGGCAAGGCGACGCCGTGCAGGGCCAGCACGTCATTGACCACGGCGGCGACCTGCAGCTGTCCTTCGCGGCCGCGCCGTGGCGGATCGAGGAAGTCCGGTGGTGTGTCGATCAGGCGACGCAGCAGGGCGTCCAGCGAGGCGCTGTTGCTCATGGCGGGTTCCGTAAGGTGTTTTTCATTGGCCTGCACCGCCCAGCGACTGGTAATGGCGTTGGCTGAAATCACGTGCGAAGGCCAGCAGATCGGTCATGTCACGCACGACGTGGATATCCCAGCCCTGCTCGCGTGCGCGCAGCAGGTCCGCGGTCCACCCCTTGGCGCCGACCAGGCTTGCCGGCAACGGACTGTAGAGATTGAGCGCCATGGTGCCGCCAGCCCGGCCCGCGCGCAGCGCCTGCGCGGCGACATCCCAGCCGCTGTTGCCGCGCTCGTCCTGCTCGAACATGGTGGTGATGCCATCGTCGGAGATATGCAGGATATGCACGGCACGCGCAGCCACCGGCCGCTGCGCGTAGGTGCTGCGCAGGCGATGGATGGGGAAAGCCGTTGCGCCACCGAAGTAACCCACCAGCACCTTGAGGATGTCGTCCTCGCTGCGCACGAAACCATCGGTGTGCAGGCATTGCTGCTTGCCGCTCCACAAGGTGGCCTGCACGCGCGCACCCGCACGCAAGGCCGACAACGCGATCACCGCACCGGCCAAGGTCAGCCATGAGGTGTCCTGCTGCGGATCGGGCATGGAGCCGGAGCTGTCCACGTACAGGTCCAGATCAATCGGTTCGTTGGCCGGCTCATTGCCCGGCGCCGGCCCCATTACCCGCTGCACGGTGGTCACGCCCGGCACCACGGTGGGCGACTGCATCAAGGTCTGCAGCCAATCCACCGCGTCCAGCGGATCGCCCGGTTCCCAGGGCTCCAGGCCTTCAAGTTCAAGCTCCTGCGTCTGCGGCTGCGGGCTCACCGGGAAGCGGATCAGGTGCGGCAAGGCACGTTCGCGGTAGTAGCGCACGGCGAATTGCTGCGGGTCCATGTCCAACCCCGCCGCACGCAGGATCTCGCCGTACTCGAACGGCTCGCGGGTCTGACCGTGACCAAGCGCGCGGGCTGGCAATGCGTCCTCCGCCACCTCGTCTGCTGCGCCAGCATCTTCCTCGCCAGTGATGCGCGGATCGAGCGCCGGATGCAGAACCGGCGCGAGTTCGTCTTCTTCCAGCCGCTCCAGTCCCACCGGTTGACTGCCGCGGCCGGCATGGCGGGTATCCATCAGCGCGTCGACGCGCGCGTCACTGATCGTCTCCAGCAAGTGCGGCAGCAGCAAGGCACTGAAACGGCTGGCACCTTCCATCCATTCGCCAGCATAGGTGCGGATCACCCGCGCGCCCAGCCAGGCATCGCCGCGCAGGTCTGCAGCTTCCAGCGCTGGTCCGCCGAGGCTGCCTGCCGGCTGCTGCCACAGCTGCTCATAGATGCCCATGTACAGCTGCCACAGCGGCGAACTGCCGCTGGCGCTGGTGGCAAGGCGCCGGTAGATATCGGCCATGCGCAGGCCGCATTGGCGTTGCAGGCGGTCGTTGATCAGCAGGTCGGTATAGAGGTTGGCGACCATCGGCGCGTGCGCTTCCAATGTTGGCAATGCGCGATGGATGCGCGCCAGCAGCCGCGCGTGGTCAGTGGCCGTGGCTGGTGCGAGCACGTGATGGCCTATCTCGTGGGCGAGGATTTCGCGGGCGTGATCCTGCAGCCCCAAACGCTGCACCTGCGGCAGATCGATCACCACCCGCTGGTCGGCCAGGCGGATCATCGCGAAGCTGCCGGTCAGGCCCTCCTTCGCTGCCTCGACGCTGCTGGCGCACAGGCGCGGATCCTGCAAGCGGGTGAAACGGCTCCAGTCGGCCAGCGCCAGTGGCCAGGCGGCGCGCCAGTTGGCCAGCAGGCTTTCCTGCTCGGTGCTGCTCATGCCGCGCCCGGCAGCAGGCGCACGTGGTGCGACCACGGCGAATACAGGGCGATGCCGGCCGGTCCAGCCACCGCCGCAAGGTCATCAGCTGGGGCGGCGTAAACGATGTTGGTCGTGCCAATACGCGCGCCCTGGCTGTCGATTGAAAGCTGCGTGGCCGGCGTGACCCGCGCGGCAGCAAACTCCGCCGCACTGGCTGGCAACACCACACCACCGAAGGCATCGGCAATCAGCAGGTAATGGCGGTCGCCGCTACGTGCGATGAAACCTTCCGCGCTGGCGCGCAGCTCCGGCGGCGCAGCGAATGGGCCGCCCAGCCCGGTGAAGCCGCCAACCGTCTGCCCCTGCACGCTTGCCGCTGCACCCTGCGGGTGCCACCAACGCTCGCTGCCGAGCTGGCTGCGCAGCGACGGCCACTGCGCGCCGTCGACGCCCAAAGCCTCTGCGGCCAATCCGGCAGGCAGACCGTCGGCCTGCGCCAATGCCGCCACGCGCAGATGCGCCATGCCGGCCTGCCATGCACACAGCGCGCCGACACTGCGCAAGGCCGCCGTGCTGTCGCAACGCGGAGCCAATGCGGCCATGCGCTGCAGCCATGCGTCAATGCGCACACCCGGCACCTCGTGCATGCGCACGACCGCATTGCTGAGTGCGCCCAGCGTCTCCAGCGGCGCAGCTGCGATCAGTGGTGCGGCAGGTACTGCCAGTTGCTGCCACGCGGCATCTACCCACGGCAGCCGAGCTGCCGGTCCCGCGAGTCCCTGTGCAATCAGCTCCAGGCCCAGCTCGAAGGCCACCTCGGTGGCCGCCGGCATCGCGGCTTCATCCACTGCGGCAATCGCCAGGCACAAAGGGTCCAGCGTCTGCGCGACAAAGACCGAGAACGCCGCGGTATCCAGAGTGGGCCAGCGTCGCCTTGCTTCGGCAACCTGCTGATTGAGCAGGCTGCGGCGCGATGCCAGCAGGCCGGTCAGTGCGGGTGACAGCACCTCAGCGCGCCTGCTGCCAATGCAGGTAATTGGTATAGCGCTGGTGCAGGTACTTGAGCTTGAGCAGATCGTCGTACAGATGACCGTAGAGCTTGCGGCCCTTCACCCGTTCCTCCACCAGCCGTTCGATGCGCGTGAGACGCGCACGCGTCTCGCGCTCGCTGACGCCATCCAGGCCGCGCGCGAACTGCGCGGACAGCTCGCCGACCGGATCGTTCCGATCCAGGTCCAGGCGGTCGTACTCGGCATTGGAGCTGTCCAGCAACCAGCGCAGCCAGCTGAGCCGGTCACTGCGGTAAGCCGCGTTTTCCGGCAGCGCGAAGAACGGCGCATCCAGATCCGGTTGCAGCTTGTCGTTGAGCACGAACGGCAACACCTGGCGCACGTCGTCCAGCGCGACCGCGGCATTGCCACGGAACCAGGCCAATGCCTTGGCGAACATCAGCAAGGTCATCAGGTTGCGTACCGACAAACCATTGCGGGTCTGGCAACCCAGGTCCTTCATGCGATCACGGCCGGAATCGGCAGCAATCGCCTGGGCCCAGTCAACGCCGGCCAGGCGCACGGTGTCCTTGGTCAGGTATTCGAACTGTGCACCCGCGGTTTCCATCAACTCGAACTGGCTGCTGAAGAACTCAATGCGCCTGCGCACGTCCTGCGGCACGTCCACCGCGCGGATCTGCTGCAGCATCAGGTCGCCTTCTTCCTCGCTGAAGATGATCTCGCGCGGTACCACTTCTTCCGGACGGATGTTCTGCTCGATGCGCAGCAGCATTTCTTCGAGGAAGCGCGGGTTGAAGGCCAATGCCTGCACCACCACGTCGATGCGGTCGCGCAGGGCCTCGATCACCTGGTAGGTGCCACCGCCACGGTCGTCATTGGCGGTGAGGTACCACGCCGACTCCGGGCATTCGTAGACCTGGTTGAGCACTTCGGCGTAGTTGTCGCCCATCACCGTCAGCAACGCGCTCTGGGTGCGGGTGGGGATGCGGTTGTACTCGTCGATGATCTTGACCCGCATGCCCAACCAGCTGCGCCACGCGATGCGGATCTGCGACATATCCTGCGCGGCGACCAGATCGGCCGGCAGCGGGTTGCCGAGCAGGTCGGCGATGGTCATCTGCGGGTGACCATGCTGCATGGCGCGACGCACCTCGCGCACCGGGTAACCGGCAAGCACGCCCATCAGGATCGCACTGGCGGTCTTGCCCCGGCCGGGGCCGCCGACGAACAGGCATTTGCGGCGGGTGGCGAAGGTCAGCAGCGGCAGCAGCACGTAGCTGGAATAGCTCTGCGCCGATGGCAAGGTCAGCTGGCGGCGGGTGTCACCAACATTGAAGCTGGCCGACGGACCGGCGTGGTACTCGATGTCGTAATGCGGGCTGATGATGGCGTTGTTGACGATCCAGAAGTAGGCCTGGCGCAGCTTCTCGTCCAGCGCCAGCGGCGCGGCATCGGCGGCATCGGCCAGCTGCACCGGTCCTTCATACAGTTCGGCCACATCGAAGGTCCGCGCCACCGGCTCGGCCTTCGGGTTGGTTGGCGCCTGCGACAGGCGCTGGAACAGGTTGAATGGCGACACCGGGCGTCCCTTCATCACGGAACCCGGATTCTAACGTGGGGGCCGTGACGTCGGCCGCCGCTCAGTCAGTCGGTTGCGCGGCCTGCGCGAACTCGAACACCTGCACACGTTCGCCAGCGGAGACGGTGGCTGTCAGCTGCCGGCCGTTGCGCTGGTAGGCGATCCGCTGCGGGAAGTCATGCCGGAGGTTCTCGAACACCACCGACTGCGCGCCCTGCTCCACCAGTGCGAACCTGACCGGCGCGGGATTCCCAGCAACATCGGCGACGTAGTACAGCTGCCCGCCTGCATCGATGATGCGCAGACGTTCCTGGAATTGCAGTTCGCCTTGCCGATAGCTGCGGCCCTCGCCTTCGAGAACATCCGCCTGCCGACGCCATTGCTCAGCGCCGCTCGTACCGGCTGCCATGCCGGTGCGCTGCCAGTTGCCCAGCAGCCAATCCAGCGAGGACAGCTCCGCCGCAGCTGCGGTCACGGCGCTGGCTACACCGGCCAGCAGGACCAAGCAGAGCAAGAGCCTGCGCATCAGCTACGCGGCGGGATCAGTGCATCATCCAGGGCGCTTGCCCGCTGCCAGGCCGGGCGGGCACGCAGGCGCTCGCCATACGCGGCAAACGCATCGCGTGGCGGCATGCTCTTGAACATCTGTCCCCACAGGATCTGGCTGCCAACATAGACATCGGCCGCACTGAAGCGCTCGCCAAGCAGCCACGGCGACGCCGATGCGGCCAGCTGCTCCAGGGTATCGATGGTCTGCTCGAAGCTGCCGTAGCCAACGGTGCCAGCCTTCTCCAGCGGGGCAAGCAGGCCCAGGGCCTTGGCGCTGACAGCGGCTTCCACCGGTCCGGCAGCGAAGAACAGCCAGCGCAGGTAACTGCCACGCAGCGGATCATCCACGGCGGGCGCCAGCCCTGCAGCGGGAAACGCATCGGCCAGATAGGTGCAGATCGCGGCAGCCTCGGTCACCACCACGCCACGGTGCACGATGGTCGGCACCTTGCCCATCGGGTTGATGGCGAGGAACTCCGGGCCCTTCATGCTCTGGCCGTACACCAGCACCTCGGTGCGATACGGCTGGCCCAACTCCTCCAGCATCCAGCGCACGATGCGCCCGCGTGACATCGGGTTGGTATAGAAGACGATCTCTTCTGCCGTGCTGCCCATGCGCCTGCCTCCGGAGGATGAGGCGGCAGTCTAGCAACTGCGCCCCAGCACTGGGACAGGTGAATGTGCTTGGCTCAGCGATGTTCGCGCGGGCGCGGCGGTGGTGTAGGTGGCTCCACGCCTTTGCCCTTGAGGCAGGCATCCATGGCTTGCCGGTCGAGCCTGGGCCGTGCCGAATCGCCTTGTTCCGCTGCCTCGGCCGCAGGACTACCTGCCTGTTCGGCCAGGCAGGCGTCAAATGCCTTGGTGAATGCCGGATCACGTGACAGCGAAGGCGGCGGGCCACCGGGTCCACCACGATGCGGGCCAGGCGGCGGGCCATCCTGACAGCGTCCAAACGCGCCGCAGCCGGCTAGCGACAGCACCAGCAGCGAGGCTGCGAAGGGTGTGAATTTCTGGAGTGACAAGCGCATGGGAGTGCTCTGGGCTCAATAAGGAAAGGGGCGCCGCGTTGCGGCGAGCAGGTCATCGGACAACGGGATCAGGCGCGCACGGATATACGCGCGTCGTGCGGCATCGAAGCAAAGCTGGAATTTGCGGCGATCATGCAACGCCTCGCCCGCGCCCTGTTTCCAGGGTTCATCGCTACGGACCAGAACGCTCAGATCAACGGATCCTGCCGTCGCGCAATCGACGACATCGCAACCGAGGAACGCAAATATCCGCGCCAGTTCCTGCTGCGGTTGCGCGATGAGCTGTTCGTAGCGCACCCAGAGATGGCGCCGATCATGCAACCACGCCCCGCTTTCAACGACGGCTCGATTCCAGCGATCGATCGCACGATCGACATCCGCGTATACATGCCAGGGCCGATAGCGCGCGGCAGCGGCATGCAGCGATGCCACCACTTCTTCGCCATCGCGCAGCAGGTGGATCACCCGTGCATCCGGCAGGTGCTTGCTGACCGAGCGCAGATAGAACAGGTGGTCTGGGGTTTTCTCCAACCAGAGTTGTCCGCCGGAACCATCGCAGTGCGCCGCCATCGCATCTGCAAACGCCTGCAGCTGCGCGCTGACCGGGGCGAACGCCGATGGCGATGCAGCTGCCAGTTCGGGAACGCCAGCCCAGGCACGCCGGACCTGTCCACCCGGAACCCACCCCAGCCACGCCTGCAGCGCATGCCGCACGCCATGCAGCTGTTTCCAGCGCCACGCCCGCGCTGATTCGCGATGGCGGTCGCCGTAGCGCAGCAGACGCTGCAGGAAATGCGTTTCCGGCAACGAGACGATATCCGGATGCGTGCTCAGCAAACGTTGCAGCAAGGTGGTACCAGAGCGCGGACAGCCCACCAGGAATACCTGGCCGATGGCAGCGTTCATTCCTTCACCCGCAGCAGCGCCGGCATGGACCGCCGCTGCAATGGCAACCCTTCCGTGACCACGCGCTGGAAGCGATGGATGAAGGCCTCCTGATTGTCCACGAAGTGCTCCCGCGCCTGCCGCGACATGGCGTCCAGTGCAGCGTCGGAAAGCCGCAACGCGCGTGTCACCGCGAGCTCGATGCCCGCCGGATCGATGTAATAGCGCCATGCAAGGTCACGTTTGATTGCCTGTGCCGGCAGCATCAGCAGCCCGCGCTGCGCAGTGACCAGTTCATTCATTGGTTCACCGTCGGTGGTCAGCGTCACCGCGCCAACGCTCAAGGCTTCCATCAGGTAATGACCGTAGCCTTCGGTCTCGGAGGGGCAGATATGGAACAGGCATTGGTTCTGCAACCTGCGTAGCTCCGCCTCATCGAGCACCGCGATGCGATGGTCGATGTTGTCCGCGATCACCCGCTCGCCAGCGGTGCGCGGATTCTGCACCACGATCAGCAGCGGCCACTGCGGATGCCTGCGCCAGGTATCCAGCAACACCCGCGTGCCCTTGGCGCTGCTGCGCCCGGCCAGATGGAAGAACACCCGCTGCCGCGCTACATCGGGAAGCAGGCGGTCCTCGCTGGTGAAGCCGATGTATCGGGTGGTGCAACCCAATCCAGCAAAGATGCGCTCGGCGTGACGGGTCTTGCACAGCACCGCATCGAACCTGGCCAGGCTCGGGTGCCAGCGCGGCAGGAACCACTCCGGATTGGGCAGCAGGAAATTGCGCTCCGCCAATGGCAGGCAGCGCGGGTAGACCCGCTCGGAAAAAATCTGCAGCGGCACCCGCCCCTGCAACAGGCGGCGTCCCCACAGACCGGCCACCTGCGCGCGGGTACGCCCGGTACTGCCGAATCCCACCCTCTCGGTGGCGAATCGCGGCGCCAACAGGCGCTGCATCAGATCCAGGTCACGGCTCAGGCCAACACCGTTTTCGCGGCTGATCAAACGAACGCGTGGGGCTGTCATCGTGGAGTGCGCCAGAATGGGATGGCGCACTCTAGGCAGCCGTCTTCACCGCCGGATGCTGAACCGGGCGACAGGCCGCTGGGCGCTGACAAACATTGACAAATTGGCGCGCTATGATGCGTCGCGCGGCCCCGGATGCGGAGTCCCCCAGCACGGTCGCAGCGAAAGGAAGCCCATGCCCACCCATCTCCTGGTGGTCGACGACGATCCCGATCTGCGCAACCTGATAGCTGACTTCCTCGGCCAGCATGGTTATAGCGTAGCCACCGCCGAGAGCGCAGCACAGATGCGCCTGGCCATGAACAGCCAACGCCCCGACCTGGTGGTGCTGGACGTGATGATGCCCGGCGAAGATGGCCTCAGCGCGATGCGCCAACTGGTCGGCGAACGCAACGCGCCGCCGGTGATCATGCTCAGCGCACTGGGCAGCGACACCGATCGCATCATCGGCCTGGAAGTGGGCGCCGACGACTATCTGTCCAAACCCTGCAATCCACGCGAGCTGTTGGCGCGCATCCGCGCCCGCCTGCGTCGTACGCAGGCCGATGCCGAACAGACCCAAAGCCCACACCCGGTCTACGAATTCGGCGGCTGGCGACTGGATGCACTGCGGCGTGACCTGCGCGATCCCGATGGTGTCTACGTCACCTTGTCGGACAGCGAGTTCACCCTGCTTCGTGCCTTCGTGGAGCATCCGCAATGGGTGTTGAGCCGCGACCAGTTACTGGACAACGCCCGCAACCGCGGCAGTGACGTCTACGACCGTGCCATCGACAGCCAGATCAGCCGCCTGCGCCGCAAGTTGAATGACCGCGGCCATCCGGAACTGATCCGCACCGTTCGCAACGAAGGCTATCTGCTGCTGCCCACGGTGCGCCGCCTGTGAAAGCGCTGCCGATCTTCGCGCGCACCTTCCTGTTGCTGCTGGGCGCATTGCTGGTGGCATTGGCCTTGGGCATCGCGCTGTTGTTGACCATGCCCCCGCGGCGCCCGGCCGACATACCACTGTCGGAAGTGGTAGCACTGTTGTCCAGTGAACTGCCATCGACCAACGACCGGCTGACCGTCTCCGACAGCAGCGAGCGACCGGCCTGCCCGGAAGGCCATCGCCAGGACCCTTTCATGAGGATGCGCCTGGCTCGCTGGCTGGGGGTGGCCGAGGACCAGGTGAGCTACTGCAACGGCATGCGCATGCCCGGCCTCGGTCCCGGCAGCGCGTTTCACCGGCGTCCCGCTGGTCCCGACCGGGCGGCAGTGTTTGAGCCAGCGGCCACCGACGAAGCAGGGACAGAACCTGCCGTACCACCAGCTGCCCGCCGCCCGCCCCCCATGCGCGATGCGATGCCGCCTGGGGATGACGGCTTCCCCGCCAATGCACCGCTGTTCGGCAACTTCGTTGCCGCCACACGCAAAGCCGATGGCCATTGGCGCAGCGTTGTACACCGCATGCCCGGACCATTGCCCAGCGTCGCTCGCCAGGTCGGCCTGTTGTTCCTGTGTGGCGCAGTGGCGATGCTGCCACTGGCCTGGTGGTTTTCGCGCGCCTTGTCCGCACCCATAAGCCGCTTCGCCCAAGCTGCAGATCGCCTCGGCAGCCATCCTGGCGCTGCGCCGCTGGACCGCAGCGGTCCGGCCGAACTGGCGCGCGCGGCGGATTCGTTCAACACCATGCAGGCACGCATCAACCGCTTGCTGGACGAGCGCACCCGCACCATCGGCGCGATCGCCCATGACCTGCGCACACCGCTGGCGCGGCTGTCATTCCGCCTGCAGGCACTACCAGCGGAAGCACGCGACAAGGCCAGCGCCGACATCGACGAGATGAGCCGGATGATCGCTGCCGCGCTGGACTTCCTGCACGGCCAATCGCAGCCGGGCCCACGCGACCGCCTCGATTTCGCCAGCCTGGTGGAAAGCGCGGTCGGCGACCTGGCGGATACCGGCCAGGACGTGATGCTCACTGCCGCCGAGCCGGCGGTCCTGTTGGGCGATCCGTTGGCTCTGCGGCGTGCGGTATCCAACCTGATCGACAACGCGCTCAAGTACGCCGGCAGCGCGCGGCTGCAGCTCTACCGCGACAACGGCAATGTCGTGCTTGAGGTGGATGACGACGGCCCCGGCATCGATGCTGCGCGCGAGAATGAATTGTTCCTGCCGTTCGCGCGTGGTGACGAATCACGCAACCGCGATACCGGCGGCATCGGCCTGGGCCTGTCAGTGGCACATGGCGTGGTGCTGGACCACGGCGGCAGCTTGCGCCTGCACAACCGCAGCGAAGGCGGCCTTCGTGCATTGATGACGCTGCCGTGCCTGCCTGCCGATCAAGGCGCGCTTGCTTGAACGCAGCAACCCGATACCCGATCAGGTTGCACGCGCGGACTCAATAGGCGAACTCGCCGAACAAGGGATCGACGCTGCCATTCCAGCGTCCATGGAACAGCTCCAGCTTGCGCTCGGCCGCGGTCTTGCCGGAATCCACGATCTCCTGCAGCACATCCAGGAAGCGCGTTTCATCCTGGCCATCGGCATTGAGCGCGGCACGACGGCGCAGGCCATCGCGCGAAATCGCCAGGGCTTCGCGCGCCAGGTCGCGCACCGTGCCATTGCGGAACGACAGGTTCATCGCCTGCCTGGGCACGCCATCGCGCAGCACGTTGCGTTCGGCGAGGCTGAAGTCCTTGACCAGGTCCCAGGCAGCATTCAACGCGGTCTCGTCATACAACAAGCCAACCCAGAACGCCGGCAGCGCGCAGATGCGGCTCCACGGGCCGCTGTCGGCGCCGCGCATTTCCAGATACTTCTTCAGCCGTACTTCCGGGAAGGCGGTCGTGGTGTGATCCGACCAGTCACGCAGGGTCGGCAACGCGCCCGGCAACACCGGCAACCTGCCCTGCAGGAAATCACGGAAGCTCTGCCCGCTCGCATCGTGGTAGATGCCATCGCGGTAGGAGAAATACATCGGCACGTCCAACAGATAGTCGACGTAGCGCTCGTAGCCGAAACCATCCTCGAACACGAAGTCGAGCATGCCGGTGCGGTCCGGATCGGTATCGGTCCAGATATGCGAGCGGTAGCTCAGGTAGCCGTTGGGCTTGCCCTCGGTGAACGGCGAATCGGCGAACAGCGCGGTGGCGATCGGCTGCAACGCCAATGACACGCGGAACTTCTTCACCATGTCCGCTTCACTGGCGTAATCCAGGTTGACCTGGGTGGTGCAGGTGCGGGTCATCATGTCCAGGCCGAGCGAACCGACCTTGGGCATATAGCTTTTCATGATCTGGTAGCGGCCCTTGGGCATCCACGGCATGTCCGCACGTGCCCACTTGGGCTGGAAGCCCATGCCGAGGAAGCCAAGCTGCAGCTCACTGGCCACCTGTGCGACTTCATTGAGGTGGCTGCCGGTCTCCACGCAGGTCTGGTGGATGGTTTCCAGCGCCGCGCCCGAGAGCTCCAGCTGACCGGCCGGCTCCAGGGTCACCGAGGCACCATCGCGCAGCAGCGCGATGGTATTGCCGTTCTCCTGCACCGGCTCCCAGCCGAAGCGGGTCAACCCATCGAGCACCGCATTGATGCCACGCTCGCCTTCAAAGGTAGGCGGGCGCAGGTCATCCAGGCGGAACCCGAACTTCTCGTGCTCGGTGCCGATCCGCCATTGCGACTTGGGTTTTTCACCCGCCGCGATGCTCTGGACCAACTGGTCGCGGTGGGTGATGGGTGTGTCAGCGACGTGGCTCGGGCTCGACAAGGGCAGGCTCGCAGAATTCTGGTCAGGGCGGGAAGGTGGGGGCCAGCCCCCGCCATCGCAAGGGCGCACTATATCGTGGCGCACATTGCCATCGTGTCACGGCAGCGGTTTTCAGCGTCCTAAAAAAGCAGACTTGACCGCCGCTGGCGCTGCGGCTGCGAGTCATTCCGCGGCTGACTGGGCACTCGTCCTACACTGTAGGCATGAGTCGCCCCCATCATCGTGAAACCCACCGTTCGGACCGCGTCGGCTGGTTGCGTGCCGCCGTGCTGGGCGCGAACGACGGCATCGTCTCGGTCGCCGGCCTCGTTGTCGGCGTGGCCGCAGGCGGCGCCAGCTCCTCGGCGATCCTGGCCACCGGCATCGCTGGCACCGTGGCCGGCGCCATGTCGATGGCGGCTGGTGAATATGTCTCGGTGATGTCCCAGGCCGATGCCGAACATGCCGATCTGGCCATGGAGCGACGCGAGCTGCGCGAAGACCCGCACAGCGAGCTGCAGGAGCTGGCCGGCATCTACCGCCGCCGCGGCCTCAGCCCCGAACTTGCCCAGCAGGTTGCCGAGCAGCTGACCGCCCACGACGCCCTCGCCGCGCATGCGCGCGACGAGCTGGGCATCACCGAGGAACTGCGCGCCCGCCCGCTGCAGGCGGCGGCAGCGTCAGCCAGCGCCTTCATCGTCGGCGCGGCACTGCCGGTACTGACCGCACTGCTGGCCCCGCATGCGCTGGTAGCGCAGGTGACCACCGCCGCCACCCTGGTCGGACTATGTATCACCGGTGCACTGGCCGCGCGCGCCGGCGGCGCCCCCGTGCTGCGCGGCGCGTTGCGGGTGGTTTTCTGGGGCGCATTGGCAATGGCCGCCGCCGCAGCCATCGGCCACCTGTTCCAGATCACCGTGTAAGCGATGACTACCGAAGCCGATCCCACACTCCACTTGCTGGCTCAGCTGTCCTCGCTGGTCGATTGCGAGCGTGCCGAAGGCTACGCCTGCATCACCGCGCGCCGCGAACACGGCGCAAGCTCGGTGGACATTCCGCAGCCACAGTTCGCCATCCTGCTGCAGGGCCGCAAGCAGGTCCGTACCGCGCAGCAGTCGCTGGAATTCGGCCCGGGTGATCTGTTCCTGATCACCCGCCGCAGCCGCATCGACGTTGTCAATATTCCCGATCCGCACAGTGGCCTGTATCTGAGTGCCATCGTGCCGCTATGCCCGGAAGTGCTGGCTGCAGCGCGCGCCTTGTGGAGCGACGCCCTGCCCGATGCCGGCAATGCGCTGGCATGTCTGTCGCTGGCCGAACACGGTGCGGCCCTGCTGCAATGGCGGCAGGCATTGCAGGACGGCCACTACACCGAGGCGCGACTGGCCCTGGCCGCACTGGTGGTGGCCTTCTGCCGTCGTGGCCATGGCAGCCTGCTCGCCGCGCCCGAGCCCGGCCTGGGCGATCGCATCCGCGATCTGGTCGCCGCGCAGCCGGAACGCGAGTGGCAGTCCCGTGATTTCGAATCGCACCTGGGCATCAGCGGTGCCACCTTGCGGCGGCGCCTGGCCGGTGAACAACTCAGCGTGCGCGAACTGGTAGCCGATGCGCGACTGGCACATGCCATGCAGCTGCTCTACACCACCCGCCTGCCGCTGAAGACCGTGGCAGCGCGCGCCGGTTATCGCTCACTGGGCAGCTTCAACAAGCGCTTCGCCGCGCGCTACGGCCTGGAGCCTGCGGCAATCGGCAACAGCTGATCGTGATGCGAGCGTTTCGCGCAGCATTGTGAGCGAAACGCGGCGGCACTCAAGCGCAGCATTGAGTTCCCGCGGCACAGCCGTATCTGCAGGAACCCCCATGCGCATCCTCCCCCGACACCGTATCGCCGCCGCCTTGCTGATCCTCGCCGTCAGTTGCGCCGCGCAGGCGCGCAGCACGCATGTCGTGCAGCAGCAGGTTGCCGGTGTCTATCACCAGCAGATCGGCGAGTTGCAGGTCACCGCCTTGTTTGACGGCACGGTGGCATTGGGTCGGCAGGAGCTGGTCGGCATTGATCCCGGCGCGGTCACCCGCCTGCTGGAGCATGGCTATGTACCGGAGGATGGCAAAGGCCTGCAGACCGCGGTCAACGCCTATCTGGTGCAGCGCGGCGACCACCTGAGTTTGATCGATACCGGCACTGCACAATGCTTCGGCGCTGATATCGGCCTGGGCCAGGTGCTGGGCAACCTGCGTGCCGCCGGCTACGACCCGGCCGATGTCGATGACGTGCTGCTGACCCACGCCCATCCGGACCATATGTGCGGCCTGCTGGATGCACAGGGCAAGCCGGCCTTCCCGAAAGCCACGGTATGGCTGTCGCAGGCCGATGCCGCCTATTGGCTCGATCCGGCCAGCGAAGCCACTGCCCCGCAGCCGCTGCGGTTCGCGTTTGGCCTGGCCCGCACAGCGGTGGCGCCTTATGTGGCCGCCGGCAAGTTGCACCGGTTCGGTCAGGGTGAGCCCCTGCCGGCAGGGATCGCCGCACTGGACAGCCACGGCCATACCCCCGGCCATGTCTCGTACCTGCTTGAGGGTGGCAGCGGCCAACAGCTGCTGGTGTGGGGCGACATCGTGCATTTCCATGCGGTGCAGTTCGCCCGCCCGGATGCCGCCTTCGAGGCCGACAGCGACCGCACCGCCGCCATCGCCAGCCGCCGCCGACTGATGGCCGAAGCATCCGACCAGGGTTGGTGGGTGGCCGGCGCGCACCTGCCGTTCCCGGGGCTGGGGCATGTGCGTCGCGCCGGTGAGGCATTTGCGTGGGTGCCGGCTGAGTTCTCGCCGTTGAAGTGAGGCTGTTGCTGTTGCCGTTGCCGTTGCCGTTGCTGTTGCCGTTGCCGTTGCTGTTGCCGTTGCTGTTGCTGTCCCCTCTCCCGTTTACGGGAGAGGGGTAGGGGTGAGGGAAGCTCTTGCTCTGGCCTTTGCTCCCGCAACAACCAAAAAACAAAAACGCCGCCCTGACAAGGCGGCGTTTGTTGTGCGGTGGATACTGACAGACCATCAGCTTCGCGGCTTACGCCGCTCCCACAAGCCAGACATTTTCAGCTTCGCGGCTTACGCCGCTCCTACAAGCCTTACGCCGCTCCCACATCCCCTGCACCGTCAGCTGCCGGCGGGTTCAGGCCCAGCCAGCCACCGATGATGCCGCGCGCTTCGTCCACGCCCTGGCGCGATTCGCCGGAGAAGGTCTGCACGCTGACCGTGTCACCGAAAACCGAGTGCAGTTCCTTGCGCACCTTCTGCAGGGTCTGCATCTGCTGGCCACGGCCGAGCTTGTCAGCCTTGGTCAGCAGCGCATGCGCCGGCAGGCCGCGCTGGACCGCATACCCCAGCATCTGCCGGTCGTAGTCCTTCAGCGGATGACGGATATCCATCACCACCACGAGGCCCTTGAGGGCATTGCGGGTGCGGAAGTACTGGTCGATGAAGGCCTGCCAGTGCGCCTGCAGGTCCAGCGGCACCTTGGCGTAGCCGTAGCCGGGCAGATCGACAAGGTGCGCCTCGGGGGTTACCTCGAAGAACACCAGCTGCTGGGTGCGGCCAGGGGTCTTGGAGACGCGGGCCAGTGAATTTTGGCGGGTCAGCGCGTTGAGCGCGCTGGACTTGCCGGCGTTGGAGCGACCGGCAAATGCCACTTCGGCCCCCAGATCCGGCGGCAACTGCCGGGAATTGTGGGCGGAAAGGTGGTAACGGGCGCGTTCGATGAGCAATGACATGGGCATAGGATCGCATGTTGCGACGCCGCGCGTCGGCCTGGCCGCTGTCCCGGGACCACCGACCCGGCCGATTTTGCTGCACTGCTGCGTTGACCGTGCCGCAAAACGCCGTTGATAATCCGGGCGATGCCGGCGGAAAGCCCCGCCCGGCCCGGTCCACACGGAGCTTCAGCATGCGCCATGCTCGTGTTCTTGCCGTTGCAGCACTGGTAGTCCCCGTAATTGCCGCCGTCGCCTTTGCCCAGAGCTCGGTCATCGCCGTGCCGGACAATGCGCCGGTACAGACCGCTTCGCTGGAAATCGACTTCAGCAAGACCAAACCCGGTGATGCCAAGGCCGGCGAGGCCAAAGCGTCCACCTGTGCGGCCTGCCACGGCGCCGACGGCAACTCCGCCGTGGAGATCTACCCGCGCCTGGCCGGGCAGAGCGAGCGCTATATCGCCAAGGAAACAGCCCTGATCGCCAGTGGCCAGCGCACCGAAGGCGCAGTCGCCGCGATGCTGCCGTTCGTGCAGGGGCTTACCCCGCAGGACATGCGCGATATCGGCGCCTTCTTCGCTACCCAGAAGTCCGGTGCCGGTGTGGCCGATGACGCCGTGGTCAGCGACGGCCCGTACCAGGGGATGAAGTTCTTCGAAGTCGGCCAGAAGCTTTACCGCGGTGGCGACGCCAGCCGCAACATCCCGGCCTGCATCGCCTGCCATGGTCCGACCGGCGCTGGTAACCCGGGCCCAGCCTATCCGCATATCGGCGGCCAACATGCCGGCTACGTCGCGCAACGTCTGCAGCGCTACCAGTCTGGTCAGACCGGCGAAGCGGATGCCGCACAGTTCAAGATCATGGCCCAGATCAGCCACGCGCTGACCGGACAGGAGATCCAGGCGCTAGCCAGTTACGTCCAAGGCCTGCATGATCGAGCCAACGATGCCGCGGTAGCCGCCGCCGCCGCGCAACCCTGATACCCGCCGGTCGCTCCGGCGACCCGGCAACTGCCTCACGCAGATACGCCGGCCGCAAGGTCGGCGTCTGTTTTTCCAACGGAGACTCCCCACGATGAAGTTGTTCCCCCGACTGTTGCTGATGCTGCTGGCAATAGCCCCGCTCTCGGCCTGCGCCGCCCCCCCTAACGCGCTGGTCGAAGGCGATGACTATGAACTCATCGCCGAGCCGGGCCCGTTTGCACCGCTCGCCGGCAAGATCGAAGTGGTCGAGGTGTTTGGTTACACCTGCCCGCACTGCGCCCACTTCGAGCCGCAGTTGGAGGCATGGGTGGCCAAGCAGCCTGCCGACGTGCGTTTCACCCCTGTGCCGGCGGCGTTTGGCGGTTACTGGGATTCCTACGCGCGCGCCTTCTATGCCGCCGAACAGGTCGGCGTACGCCAGCGCAGCCATGCCGACGTGTTCAAGGCGCTGCATGTGCAGGGCAGCCTGCCAGCACAGAATGTCACGCCCGACGAACTGGCAACCTTCTATGCCCAGTACGACGTGCAACCACAGCGCTTTGTCGAAGCGCTGCGCAGCCAGCAGGTGGATGACAAGGTCAAGTCCGCCCGCGCCTTCGCCATGCGGACCAAGGTCAGCGGCACACCGATGCTGGTCGTCAACGGCAAGTACCTGGTCAAGGGCAAGACGTTCGACGACACCCTGCGCATCGCCAGTGCCCTGGTGGCCCGCGAACGCACTGGCTCCAGCCGCCGCTGAAACCTCCGCTGAAGCCCGGCTGAGCCGGGTCACCTGTTCAGCCGAATACGCACATAATGCGTCCCTGCGCGCGCCGGTTGCAGTCGCACTGTCCCGGCGCCCCAAACACACCCTGCTGGAGATCCCTCCCGATGAAGATCCGCTTCGCCCTGGCCCTGACTGCCCTGTTGCCGCTGATGGTTGCCTGCAAAGCCCAGGACGGCACTGCTGATACCACCGCTCCGGCAGCCCCGGCCGCAACCGAGGCCGCTCCGGCAGCCGCCACCCCGGCCCCGGCCGCTGAAGGTGCAAGCCCTGAAGCTGCTGCTGCCCCGGCTGCCACCGACGCCGCTCCGGCAGCCCCGGTCCCGGCGCAGGCCCGCCTGGTCGGCCCGGAGCCGGTTGCCGGCACCGACTTTGTCGCCATCGAAGGTGGCCAGCCGTTCCAGCCGGCCACCGGCAAGGTCGAAGTCACCGAGATCTTCGGCTACGTCTGCCCCGCCTGCGCCCGCTTCCAGCCGCTGATCAGCTCGTGGAAGGCTGGCCTGCCCTCGGACGTGAACTTCGTCTACGTACCGGCCGCCTTTGGCGGCACCTGGGACAACTACGCACGTGCCTTCTACGCCGCCGAAACCCTGGGCGTGCAGGAAAAGACCCACGACGCGCTGTACTCGGCCATCCACATCGAGCAGACCCTGAAGGGCGAGCGCGGCACCGATTCGGTGCAGGACATTGCCAACTTCTACGGCAAGTACGGCGTCGACCCCAAGACCTTCGCCGACACCATGGGCAGCTTCGGCGTCGCCGCCAAGGTCAACCGCGGCAAGCAGTTCGCCCAGCGCAGCAAGATCACCGGTACCCCGTCGCTGATCATCAACGGCAAGTACCTGGTCAAGGGCAAGGGCTATGAAGACATGCTTCGCATTGCCGACCACCTGATCGCGCGCGAACGCGCTGCCAACGCCAAGTGAGGTATCAAGGGCCTCGGTGACGAGGCCCTTGAGTTCAACCCGTTGTGAAATCCCCTACCCAGACATTGCGATTGCTGACCGCCAACATCCAGGCCGGTTCCAGCACCCGCCGCTACAGCGACTATGTGACCCGCAGCTGGTCACATGCGCTGCCTGCCGGACAGAAGCGCTCCAGCCTGGACGCGATCGCCAAGCTGGCCAGCGGCCGCGACATCGTCGGCCTGCAGGAGGCCGACCCGGGCAGCCTGCGCTCGGGCTTCACCAACCAGACCCATTACCTGGCCGAACGCGCGGGCTTCAACTATTGGGCGCACCAGCCCAACCGCCGCATGGGCGGCGTCGCCTCCAGCGCCAATGGCCTGCTGAGCCGGCTTGAGCCGGTGGAAGTTCAGGACCACGCCCTGCCCGGCCGCATCGGTGGCCGCGGCCTGCTGGTCGCCCGCTATGGCGATGGCGACGAAGGCCTGACCGTGGCGGTGGCGCATCTATCGCTGGGTACCGGCTCGCGCCTGTCGCAGTTGGACTTCATTTCCGATGTGCTGGCGGATCATCCCAACGCGGTATTGATGGGTGACTTCAACTGCAAGGCGGATCGCCCGGAGATGCGCGTGCTGTACCACAAGACCCGGCTGCAACCGCCGAGCTGCCTGGTACCGACCTTCCCCAGCTGGGGTCCGGACCGCGCCATCGACCACATCCTGATTTCCGACAGCCTGAAGATGATCGACACCCGCGCCGTTCCCGCCGCGCACTCGGATCACCTGGCCGTGGAAATGGAAGTGGAAGTCCCTGCCAACAGCCTGCGCTGAGCGCCGCTTCAGCCAGCCATCGCCGCCGGCGGTGGTCGCCGCCGCGCAGTCAAGGTACTGCCCGCCGAGGCCAACACCGTACAGCCGATCGCCAGCCACTGCAGGCCGGTCAGGTGCTCGTGCAGCAACAGCAATGCCCACAGCGCCGCCACGGCCGGCTCCATGCTGATCAGGATGCCGAAGGTTTCCTTGGGCAGGCGCTTGAGCGCCATCATTTCCAGCGACATCGGAATGGCGCTGGACACCACCGCCACCACGAAACCGGCCAGCAGGATCTTGGGCTCCAGCAGCGCCATGCCGGCATGCGCAACGCCCACCGGCACCACCACCAGCGATGCAGCCAGCAAGCCCAATGACACGCTGTGGCCCGCATGCAGATGCCCGGCACGCTTGCCGAAGATGATGTACAGCGCCCAGCACAGCGCGGCACCCAGGGCGTACAGCACGCCGATTGGATCCAAGGCCTGGCCACCATCGAGTGGCAACAGCAGCACCAGCCCAACCAGCGCACACCCGACCCAGACGAAATCAATCGGCCGCCGCGAGGAGAACATCGCCACCGCCAGCGGACCGGTGAACTCGATGGCAACGGCAATCCCGAACGGGATCGTACGCAGCGCCATGTAGAACAGCAGGTTCATCAGCCCCAGCGTCAACCCGTAGCGCAGGATCGCCGCGCCATCGGCGCGACTGGTATGCCAGCGCCATGGCCGCCACAGCAGCAACAGGAACAGCGCCGAAAAACCCACGCGCAACGCGCTGGTGCCTTGCGCGCCAATGATGGGAAACAGGTTTTTGGCGTAGGACGTGCCGATCGACAACGAGGTCACCGAGCCCAGCACCGCCAGCACCGGCAACAGCGATGCGAATCGGGAATTTTGCATGCCGCTAGTGTATTCGGCCGCTGCTGCAAACGCTTGGGCGAAATGGCGATGGGCGGCAGATCCGATGATGTCGCCGGACCTGCGTGGCGGTGCGGCCACCATCACCGCGCGACAGGCATCAACCTTCACATCGGCTGGTTGATGCCTGCCATGCGCGGCACGCTACTGGATGAAGGCAATACGCTGCATGTGCGTGTTGTTGGCCGCCGCCAACACCTTGGCCATCACCTGGTACTGCGCATCCGGCGAGGCATCGATGCGCAACTCGGGCTGGTTGCCCTCATGCAGATCGGCCTGTGCCTGCAGCCGCGCCTGCAAATCGCCTATCGCCAGCAACTCGCCGTTCCAGAAGAGCTGGTCGGATGCATCCACCCGCAACTCGATAGGCGGTGGCGGTTCGACACGCTGTACGATCTTGTCGGTTCGTTGTGGCAGATCCACCGGGATCGGTACCGCCACCATCGGCGCGGTCACGATGAAGATGATCAACAACACCAACATCACGTCGACCAATGGGGTCACGTTGATATCGGCCAGTGGACGCCCGCTATTGCCTGCTGCACTGAATGCCATTCCAGTTCCCCCAGGGCGAGGCCGGCTGCCTCGCCACCGAAGCTACGCCTGCTTCCAGGGGTTTCCAGCAATGCCGCGGTTTCTGTTCAGCTTCCGTTTGCGCGGCAGCGACGCGCTTGTTCATGTGCGGGTTGGGCTGCTGCTCTGCCGTTGACGCTGCGGCCGTTATCCTTCCGCCATGAATAAAATCCTCCTGCTGCCTCTGGCTACCCTCGCCGCGCTGCTCAGCGCCTGCGTCCAGGCCCAGAACCTGGACGCACAACGCACCGCGATGCGCACCGCCATCGACAATGCCGAACGCGGGCAGTTCGATGCCAACGCCGCCGCGCCACTGCGCAATCATCCGCTGTATGGCTGGCTGGAGTTCAGCGCCCTGCGCCGCAACATCGACACATTGCCGGCCACGCAGGCGCAGGATTTCCTCAAGCGCTACCAGGGTCAGGCCGTGGCCGAGAGCTTCCGTTCGGCCTGGTTGCCCGCCCTCGCCCGCCGCCAGGACTGGCCGACCCTGCTGGCCAACTGGAAAGCCAGCAACGACCCCGGCCTGCGCTGTGCCGAGCTCAACGCACGCCAGGCAACAGGCAAGGCCGATGCGCAATGGACCAGCGACGCCCAGTCTGTATGGCGCAGCGCCGGCAAGTCGCTGCCCGACGGCTGCGACCCGGTGTTTGCGGTACTCGCCAGCCGCGGCGGCCTGACCCCGGCGCTGCGCTGGGAACGCATCGACGCTGCCGCCGATGCACAGCAACCGGCGGTGATGCGCGCCGCCGCACGTGGCCTGCCAGCCGCCGAGCTGGCACAGGCCAATGACTACGCAGCCTTCGTCGACAAGCCCGACGCGCGCGCCCTGAACTGGCCGAAGAACGAACGCAGCCGCCGCATCGCCGTCGACGGACTGCAGAAGCTGGCCAAGGCCGACCCCGGCGCCGCCGAGCTGCAGCTGCCGCAATACGCCCAGGCACTCGCCCTCAACGCCGAGCAGCAAGGCAAGGTGTTGTACGAAATCGCACTGTGGACGGTGGCCTCCTACCTGCCGGATTCGGCACGACGCCTGGCCGCCGTGCCCGAGTCGGCCTATGACGAACGCCTGCACGAATGGCGGACCCGCGAAGCGATGGCACGTGGCGATTGGCCGGCGGCACTGACCGCCATCCGCAAGATGCCGGCAAGCCAACGCAACGATTCGCGCTGGCGCTGGTTCGAGGCCCGCCTGCTGGAGAAGACCGGCAAGCCGGCCGAGGCGACCGCGCTGTACCGCGCTGCCGCCAGCGAGCCGACCTTCCATGGTTTCCTGGCCGCCGACAAACTCAAGCAGCCCTACAACCTGTGCCCGTGGAATCCCGGCGACAGCGCAGCGGCAAAGACCGCCGTCGGCCACGACCCGGCGCTGGTGCGGGCGATCGAGCTGTTCAAGATCGAACGCCCGAGCTGGGCCGCCCGCGAATGGGCCGAGGCCTTGTCGCGTTTCGACGACAGCCAGCGCCGGCTCGCCGTGGAAGTGGCCAGCAACAACGGTTGGTTTGACCGCGCGGTGTTTGCATTGAAAGGCCCGCAGGAGTTGCGCCTGTACAACCTGCGCTTCCCGCTGCACCACGACGACACGATCCGCCGCGAAGCTGCACGCAATGCGCTGGACCCGGCCTGGATTGCTGCCGAGATCCGCGCCGAGAGCATCTTCAATCCGAATGCACGTTCGCCGGCCAATGCCATGGGCCTGATGCAGGTATTGCCCGCCACCGGTGCCAGCGTGGCCAAGAGTATTGGTTTGAGCGGCTATGGCGGTGCGTCCAGCCTGTACGACTCGGATACCAACATCGCCATCGGTACCGCCTATCTGCGCCAGCTGATGGACAAGTACAACGGCCTGCCCTACGTCACCATCGCCGCCTACAACGCCGGCCCCACCCCGACCGCACGCTGGCAGAGTCAACGCCCGAACTACGACCCGGATTTCTGGATCGAGACCATCAGCTACAAGGAAACGCGCGAATACGTGGCGCGCGTGCTGGCCTTCAGCGTGATCTACGACTGGCGCCTCAACAACAACGCCTTGACCCTGAGCGACCGCATGGTCGGCAAGACCCAGGGCGCGCGCAAAGCCTTCAGCTGCCAGCAAACGCAATAACGCCTGTAGAGCCGAGTCATGCTCGGCAGTGGCTTTCCCGGTAAAGCTCCACCTGTAGAGCCGAGCCATGCTCGGCAGTGGCTTTCCCGGTAAGGCTCCACCTGTAGAGCCGAGCCATGCTCGGCTGAGGCCTTCCCGCTACAGCCCTTGCCGAGCATGGCTCGGCAC
>NZ_JASCOR010000340.1 GCF_029959445.1 Stenotrophomonas sp. PS02298
GCATTACCGATAGAGCCTCTGCCGAGCATGGCTCGGCACTACGGTTGGGATTATCGGTGAGGCTTCTGCCGAGCATGGCTCGGCACTACAAAAGCATCGGGCACAAAAAAACCCGCTTTCGCGGGTTGTTTCGTTTGAGTCATGGTGCCCAGGAGAGGACTCGAACCTCCACGGAGTTACCCCCGCTAGCACCTGAAGCTAGTGCGTCTACCAATTCCGCCACCTGGGCGACTCAGGAGCGAGATTATGTAGGACGTTTCTGGTGGCGTCAACAGGTTTGTGAAGAAAAAGCGCGGTCAGTGTAGCCCGGGTAAGCGCAGCGCACCCGGGGGGGAGCCACGGCTGCCGTCGAGCGTTGGGGGAAACCCCGGTGCGCTTCGCGTACCCGGGCAAC
>NZ_JASCOR010000341.1 GCF_029959445.1 Stenotrophomonas sp. PS02298
ATGCTCGGCAATGGCCTTACCGGTAAAGCCCCTGCCGAGCATGGCTCGGCACTACCGGTTGGGATTGTCGGTAAAGCCTCATGCCGAGCATGGCTCGGCACTACAGGTAAAAACTGCGGGCACAAAAAAACCCGCTTTCGCGGGTTGTTTCGTTTGAGTCATGGTGCCCAGGAGAGGACTCGAACCTCCACGGAGTTGCCCCCGCTAGCACCTGAAGCTAGTGCGTCTACCAATTCCGCCACCTGGGCGACTCAGGAGACGAATTGTGCCGAGTGTGAAGAAAACTGTCAACGATTTGTGTGAAGAAATTTCACGACGCGAAAGATCAACTGTAGTGCCGAGCCATGCTCGGCAATGGCATTACCGATAGAGCCTCTGCCGAGCAT
>NZ_JASCOR010000342.1 GCF_029959445.1 Stenotrophomonas sp. PS02298
GGGTTTCGGTACGAAACCCCACTCTGACCCCGGTTTTGCTCCCGGCTTTCCCGGCTTCATCCTGGACCGACACCAGCTTCGCCCGCGCCGCTCAACTGCAAGGCCTGGCGATCACGCCGTCATCGGCATTCAAACCGGACGGCGCGCAACGCAGCCAGGGTTTCAGGCTTTCATTGGGGCAGGCAAGCAACCGACGTCAGCTGCAGAGCGCGTTGCGGCGAATCAACCAGTTGGTGGATGCGTGAGTCAAAACCGGTTCAAAACCGGGGTCCAGAGTGCGGTTTCGAAACGAAACCGCACTCTGACCCCGGTTTTGACCTGTAGTGCCGAGCCATGCTCGGCAAGGGCTTTACAAGGAATGCTGTAGGAGCGG
>NZ_JASCOR010000343.1 GCF_029959445.1 Stenotrophomonas sp. PS02298
GGGGCGTGAACTACAAGTTCTGATTGGTTCTGGTTGGAAGTGCATTGGAGGCCCGCTGCTTTTGCAGCGGGCCTTTTGCGTTGTGAGCAGCTCTGGCGTTTCCCGTATTCCAGAAGGAATTTGCTGAAGCTTGTTGCAACCAAAGCATTGACCGACTTGCTGTGGCTGTGGCTGTGGCTGTTGTGTGATGTCTGTGGTTGTTGTTGAAGTTACGCCGTCATTCCCGCGCAGGCGGGAATCGCTCTGGCTCTTGGCTCTTGGCTCTTGGCTCCTGGCTCTTGGCTCCTGGCTCTTGGCTCCTGGCTGGTGGGTGGTGGCTTGTGGGTTCTGGCTTCGGGGTTGTGGCTGG
>NZ_JASCOR010000344.1 GCF_029959445.1 Stenotrophomonas sp. PS02298
ACTTTGCCGGTAAAGCCCCTGCCGAGCATGGCTCGGCACTACGTTGTCTCGCCCTTGCTCAAAGCCCTTCTCCCGCAAGCGGGAGAAGGGTTGGGATGAGGGGGCTTTGGACTTTGCCGGTGAAGCCTCTGCCGAGCATGGCTCGGCACTACGTTGTTTCGCTCTTGCTCAAAGCCCTTCCCCCGCTTGCGGGAGAAGGATTGGGATGAGGGGCTTTGGACTTTGCCGGTAAAGCCCCTGCCGAGCATGGCTCGGCACTACGTTGTCTCGCCCTTGCTCAAAGCCCTTCTCCCGCAAGCGGGAGAAGGGTTGGGATGAGGGGGCTTTGGACTTTGCCGGTGAAGCC
>NZ_JASCOR010000345.1 GCF_029959445.1 Stenotrophomonas sp. PS02298
GGCCACCTTCGCGGATTGCGAAGCGCAGGCCTTCGTCCATTGCCACCGGGTTGATCAGGGTGACAACCATCTTCACGTTGTCGCCCGGCATCACCATCTCGACGCCTTCCGGCAGCTCAACCGCACCGGTGATGTCGGTGGTACGGAAGTAGAACTGCGGACGGTAGCCCTTGAAGAACGGGGTGTGACGGCCGCCCTCGTCCTTCGACAGGACGTACACTTCGGCTTCGAACTGGGTGTGCGGCTTGATCGAACCCGGCTTGGCCAGAACCTGGCCACGCTCGACGTCGTCACGCTTGGTGCCGCGCAGCAGCAGACCGGCGTTGTCACCTGCCTGAC
>NZ_JASCOR010000346.1 GCF_029959445.1 Stenotrophomonas sp. PS02298
CCCACAAAACACCCCAAACCGGGGGGCCGGGGGCCATTCCCCACACAAACCCCCCCCCCCACCCCGGTTTTGCCTCCGCCATCGTCTGCATCGGAATAGCCATCGCCGTAGCAGACCACACCGAACCGACCGCACCAGCAATCAGGGTCAGGCACAGCAGCAGGGTCAGCAGGATGCGCGGCACGGGATTCAGGCTTGGAAGCGAGGCTGAACGATAGCACCCCAACGTACGGACTGGGCTGAATGATTGGGCAAACCGGCAAAACCGGCGGCCAAACCGGGGTCAGAGTGCGGTTTCGAAACGAAACCGCAC
>NZ_JASCOR010000347.1 GCF_029959445.1 Stenotrophomonas sp. PS02298
GTTGTGGGGGGGGGGGGGGGGGGGGGGGGGGGGGGGGGGGGGGGGGGGGGGGGGGGGGGGGGGGCGGGGGGCCGGCGCGGGGGGGGGGGGGGGGGGGGGGGGGGGGGGGGGGGGGGGGGGGGGGGGGGGGGGGGGGGGGGGGGGGGGGGGGGGGGGGCGGGGGGGGGGGGCGGCGCCCGGCACACACAACCCCCCCCCCCCCCCCCCCCCCCCCCCCCCCCCCCCCACAACAGAAACCGAGAGTTTGCTGCAAAACCGATCGGTATCAATCAGGCCTTGTTCTCGAGCAGACGGGCGATGTCCTCATC
>NZ_JASCOR010000348.1 GCF_029959445.1 Stenotrophomonas sp. PS02298
ACGATGTACGGCACGCCGACCTGACGCGACAGCAGGATGTGCTCGCGGGTCTGCGGCATCGGGCCGTCAGCAGCCGAACAGACCAGGATCGCGCCGTCCATCTGGGCAGCACCGGTGATCATGTTCTTGACGTAGTCAGCATGGCCCGGGCAATCCACGTGGGCGTAGTGACGGGTAGCGGATTCGTACTCAACGTGTGCGGTCGAGATCGTGATGCCACGTGCCTTTTCTTCCGGCGCGGCGTCGATCGAGGAGTAATCCTTGAACTCGCCACCGAAGCGCTCTGCACCGATCTTGGTCAGTGC
>NZ_JASCOR010000349.1 GCF_029959445.1 Stenotrophomonas sp. PS02298
GAGTCCAGATTTAATCGTAGCGGCTTTGGCCGCCAACTGTTGGGCATAGGCGGCCGGTGTCAGGCCGCCCAAGATCTTCTTCGGTCGTTCCTCGTTGTATTCCCGCCGCCAGGTTTCGATCTCGGTACGTGCGTGCAGCAGTGTGGGAAACCAGTGCTCGTTGAGGCATTCGTCGCGTAGGCGGCCATTGAAACTCTCGATATAGGCGTTCTGATTTGGCTTTCCTGGCTGGATCAAACGCAACTGCACGCCTCGCTCGTAGGCCCATGCCACCATCGCCTTGCCGCAGAACTCCTTGCCGT
>NZ_JASCOR010000034.1 GCF_029959445.1 Stenotrophomonas sp. PS02298
TCTCGTTGTAGCTGACCGTGTAGCTGGCCGGCGTCGGGTTGCCTGCGCCATCGGTGCCCGGCGGGGTGAAGATCGTGCCCGGCTGATTCGGGCCCGGCGGCGTGCCGCCCTGGTTCGGGTCTTCAAACGCCGGCGCTTCGTTGACGTCCAGCTCGTTGAGCGTGACGGTGATGGTGGTCGTGCCGCCATTGCCGTCGCTGGCCACCACGGTGATCGTGTGGCTGTTGCCCGTGGCCTCGTAGTCGTTCGCCAGCGAGGCGGCACCGGCCGGGGTCAGGGTGATCACACCCGTGCTCGGATCGATCGCGTACCAGCCGTTGTCGTTGCCTGCGCTGATCGCGAAGGTCACGTCATCACCGTCCACGTCACCGGCCTGGACCTGGCCCAGCTCGACGCCCGCTGCGGTGTTCTCGTTGTAGCTGACCGTGTAGCTGGCCGGCGTCGGGTTGCCTGCGCCATCGGTGCCCGGCGGGGTGAAGATCGTGCCCGGCTGATTCGGGCCCGGCGGCGTGCCGCCCTGGTTCGGGTCTTCAAATGCCGGCGGATCATTCACCGGTGTTACGGTGATGGTGACCTTACTGGTGGTGGTCCCGCCTTCGCCGTCATCAATGACAACGGTAAACTCATCAGTGCCGTTGTAGTTCGGAGCCGGCAAATAGCTGTACTCGCCGGTCTCAGGGTCGATGGTAACCGTGCCATTCAGCGGAGGCTCTCCGATCACATACGTAAGCTGATCACCATCAGCGTCAGTAGCGGTGATCTTGCCGTCGATAGCAGTGTCTTCCGGCGTAGTGACCTCATAGTCGCCCGAGTCCGGATCGAAGCTCTGGCCGGGGATATAGCCCGGATCACCGGGATCCAGACCTTCGTTGGGATCCACCGGCACTGGCAAGTCATTGACCGGAGTAACGTCAATATTGACGGTGCTGGTGCTGCTGCCACCATGACCGTCCGTTACGGTGACGACAAATCCATCCTGACCGTTGTAGCCAGGCTTCGGCGTATAGGTGTACTCGCCGGTCTGTGGATTGATCGTAACCGTGCCATTCACCGGCTGCGTAGTGACGGCATAAGTCAGCGCATCGCCATCCGCATCAGCGCCAACAACACGACCGCTCACTGGATCATTCTCCGCGACAGTGTGCGCGTAATCCGGCGATTCTGGCGGCCGATTGCTGTGCTTGTCATCGTCGCCATCGTCGACTGCTGCATAGACAGCACCTGCACCGACAAGCGCCAGTGCGGCGATCGCCCAAGCCGGCAGGCCTGCTGCGGGCGGGACAAACCCAGCGGCAGCGAGGTCTTCCTGGATTTCGGCAAAGTGGAAGTCAGACCAGGGACTGGTGTATTGCCCCCACCAATGCACGCCTTCCACATCTTCCAGAACCAGGTCACTACGGTGACCTTCATCGTCTTGAACGAAGAAGCCGCGGATGGTCAGCGTGCTGCCATCCTTGAGGACAATCAGGAGGTCACTACCGACCTGCTCGAAACGCTCAACCGTCTCAGGACCGACCTTGATCTTGACGATGCTGGGCTGGGCGAGCGCCAAATCCCCAGAATCAACAACGGCAATTTTGCCGGACGACTTGGCGATGACTTCCGTATTCATGCTTTCCCTCGTTATAAGACTTCTGAAAAATTTTTCACCGACTCAAACCACTACCCCGTGCATCAAACCGCGAAGGCAGGTCACAGGCGAAGAGATCACTTATCAGCACACTGCCACCACCGCCGACGGTCGGTAGCGCAAGTAAAAAAAACCACCGTTTGGCTGCAACGTTGGCGTTTAATTCGAAACGTACGACCAGTGCGTATAACGCCCTGTACACCCCCAAATCGCTGACTCCCGCGAACAAAGGCCCTGCAGGAGTTGCACTCAGCGGTGTTTCCCACGGCGATACCCGCCGCAGCGTCATACCTGCCCCCTTTCAAAACCAGGGCGGTGCGCCATATGCCCAAAGGCATGATGTCGTCCACCGCAGTACCGTCCATTGCCAAGACGTGCAGTAGAAGACACCTTGCGGAATGCGCTTCTCCTGCCCCCATTCTCCCCCGTGAATGACAAAGCCTCTGGCTTGTACGAAACACGTGGAAAAGCAAAGGCAATCTAGGTTTGCACCTGGAGATCATCAATCGCGAGTTACTCACCTTTGCTCACATTGCGTGAGCAAGGCAGCGCCAGCATGCAAGTGCTATCGCATCGGCCTGGTTTTCGTGGAAACTCTCGGTCCTGCAACCTTCAGACGACTCCTCACAGAGGAGCGTGTCCGCAAAGAGACGAAGCGATATGCCTGTCAGGGCTCAAACAGGTACCCGGCCCCTCTCACCGCCTGCAAAGGCAGCGCCTCCCCCGAGTTCTCGATGCACTTTCTGCGCAGGCGATAGATCAGCATCTCTAGCCGATGCGGATCAAAGCCGTCGGCATCAGCTGTCAGGTTCTTTATCAACGCCTCACGGGACACTGGCTCATTTGGAGTTGCCACCAGTATCCTCATCACCTGGCGCTCGGCTTGGTTCAGGGTCAATGCGACGCCTGCAGGCGTCAAAAGAGCCCAACCATTCCTGTCCAGGACCCATGTACCAGGATGTGCCGCTTGAGACTCATGACCCACACGCCGTTGATGGACGTTACGTAAGGTTTCAATCACCTCGTCCATCTCCGTCGGCTTCACGAGGTAAGCATCTACGCCGGCACGCAACCCTCGCAGGCGCTCCGAAGTCGTTCCCTGCCCGGTATACATGACGATTCCCAACGAAGGCGAAAGGCCGCGCATATGCCTGGCAATATCGATACCATCGTCATCCGGCAACCCCACATCCAGAAGAACAAGGTCAAATGGGGATCCAGCCCACATGCGATAGAACTGCAATGCGCTCGCAAGCCCGATAGCATCGAACCCCGCATTTCGGAGAATAGGAACCATGATCTTCTCCCGAAGCTCTTCGTCATCTTCCACAATTGCGAGGCGCGGCAACAAGGTCATCTTCTCGGGGGCGGGTCCTTGCACCATCATATCGGATACCACTGGACTGCAACGACCCAGCCTCATCGGTTCGGGTCCTCGCGCCTTCCAGAAACCAGCTCATGTACTGGCGAAAAGCCGATCCATGCGTGCGCCTGGTTAGCGGTTTTGGGGTTACCGCCATTTGCTTCATTGCTTCATGCCACGCGGGCATGAATGACACTACGGCGCCATCGAAAACCATTCAAAGTTTCAGTCATCGGATCGTTGCAACCCGAATCGCGATGAACGTTGTAGCAACGCTCACCGGACATGATCATTACGCTGCTCTGAATGCAGCATCAGGTCATCACCCCGGGTTTTTCAGCTCCCCAGGAAACAAAGCCGTGTGCAGAAAAAAACATATTCGGCGAATCGGGAAATAGCCTCGACCGATTCGCACCACTCAAGCCCCCCGGACATATTGCCAGGCACCTCATGAATCCGATCTCTCGCTGGCTGAACAACACCCCCATTATCAATGCAGTCGACAGGCGCAATGCGCCCTTCCTGCAGATACTGCTTCTGTTCTTCGGCATCTTCGTGCCGCTGAACAAAGCAATTTTTCTGTACGCGATCTACAGTGGCGCTTGGCAGAAGCCTGGCCCTTTGCAACTCTACGCAGACCTGGCCACCGACATCCTTCTGGTCGCATCCGCCTGGATCGCACTGAGGTTGATACGTCGCGGCGTCTTCCACACAGGTGTCACGCTATTCCTGGCCGTCACCGCGCTATGCGTCGGTATTGCCTACGCAAGCGTGGGCCTGTCTCATATACGGCCCGACCCCATCCCCTTGTTGTTGCTTTCACTGGCCGGCCTGGTAGTAGGCCGTCGCGCTCTTTGGCTCATGCTCGCGTCACTAACGGCAATGCTGCTGGCGTGTCTTGTGTTGGATGTCTTCCGCGCCAACGCAATCGCACCGGCCGCATCGATTGGCAAGGCAATCTCAATTGCAGGCATCTGGCTGATCATTACCGTGGTGCTCGATCGTACCGTTGCCGCCCTGCGTATAAGCCTGCAGGAATCTGAAAAGCGCGGCCAAGCACTGGAACAATCGAACTGGCAGCTCCGCGAGGAGATCGCAGAACGTGAACGCACCCAGGTTCAATTGATTCATTCGCAGAAAATGGATGCTGCCGGGCGCCTGGCAAGCGGACTCGCACACGACTTCAACAATGTACTGGTTATCATCCTGGGCTATGCACAACAGCGAAACCAGTTGGCCAGCAATGGCGGTATACCGGCACTCGCATCGACACTGGAAGGCATCGAGATGGCGACACGCCGTGCAATGGCCATCAGCAGGAAACTGCTGAACTTCAGTCGTCTGGAAACAGCACGCCCAGAAACATTCGACGCCTGCGAGGCAACGCACGAGCTTCAATCAATGTTGCGACAATTGCTGGGCAGTCGTATCCGCTTGCAGCTGGATATCCCACAACGCCCCATTTCCATCCACATGGACAGGAACCATTTTGAACTGGCGATTCTAAATATCGCTGGAAACTCGCGCGATGCGATGCCCGAAACTGGCACCTTAAGAATTTCCGCATCGGTCGCCCCTACAGGAAAATCATTCGCGCTGACGCTATCTGATGACGGCCCGGGCATGCCAGAGCCAGTACAGCTTCGGGCCTTCGATCCGTTCTTCACGACAAAGCCTACCGGTGAAGGCACTGGTTTAGGGCTATCTGTTGTCAAGGACATAGTAACCACTGCAGGCGGTTCGATCAGCCTTGAATGCCCACCTGCCGGCGGTACCACCATAAGGATTGAACTTCCTTTGGCGTCCCCTGCTGCCGACAGCCGCGAGCCCACCTCCGCAACTTCAGATATTGTTTATCCGGAATAGTCACCGCAAGAATCTAATCGACAGCTGGACCTCATGAGCGAAACCACATATCAACTGGCGAAAGGGCCGACGCCTTCCGGCGAGTGCATTGGCGTCGACTTGGCGCCAGAAGATGCCGCACGCCCGTTTTGGGTCTGGTCCGGCGTTGGTTACCACACATACTGCACGGATCTCATCGCGCGAATTGGCCCCCGCATGGCCAGAGCATTTCGCGCTTGTCGCGCCGTGGCTTGAGCCACTGTTTCGTATCCAACAACCAGGTGCACCTGAACTTCCCGCCGCTGTGCTCATCCAGTTCGAGCGCCACCACGGTCAGCGCGCACCGCTGGCGAGCTCGGTTGGGGCCTAACAATTCGTCCAAGCCGATGTCGCTACGCGGCCCGGCTCAACTCAGGTGTCAGCAGGCATGGCTAGATCATCGCAATTTGCAGTCGTCTTGGTTGCAGCTTTCGCGGGCTGCAACCTGACTGAGGTCTCGGAGACTTCCTACCCAGACATGGCCGCAGTGGTCGCTGGCGGCGGTATTTCCGGCGGCTGGATTCCCAAGTGGCTTCCCGCCAGCTCGACCGACCTCCGCGAGATCCATAACATCGATACGAATGAGAGCGCCCTGACCTTCAGTATTTCCAGCAACACCAGCTGGCACCCGCCTGGCCAATGCCAAGCAGTTCCCGCTTCGGCCGTTGTTCCGTCACGCTATCACCCATCGCGGTGGCCGACCCCGTCCGAGCTCGACAGTTCGTACACGTTCTTTCGTTGCCCCAGTGATGTATCACCAACATCCATGTTTGTTGGTGTTCACAAGTCAGGCGGTCAGGGGCTGCATTGGCGCGTCTCCGCCCGCTGACAATTCATTCAAGCCGAAGCTGCCCCCCCCAGAAATCGGGGATGGATCACTGGCACGCCCCTGCGGCGCCAAGATCAAAATGTATCAAGGGAAGAATCCATCTGGCATGACTGGTGCAACCGCCCCTCGGGGCCGCCTTTCAGGTAGGTCGGCAACATGAGAAATACACCCGAGTTCCACGAGGCGATGGCACGAATGTATCGATCCATCGATGTTTCACCAAAGAACGAAGCGACGCTAAAGCGCGCCAAACAACTTCTCTTTGCCAGGGGCATGGATGCTCTCTTGGAGAAGCTCGAAGGAAAACCTGTCGCCGAGTTCATTGGCAAAGAATTCGTGACATCAAACGTGAAAGTCAGATTCTCCGTTGCCAAACTTCAAGAATTAATAGACAGGTATGCTGCTTGGTAATTCTCTCGAACCGAACCCGCTGTGCGGGCCGGCCTAATTCCAGAGTAGACGTCCGCCCCTGTTCGGAACCGAACCGAAGCCACTCTGAAATTGTCCTGTTGGGCAGCGGTGAGATGACCTGCATGCTCCACCGCATCAATCAAGATCAGCGATGGGATCTTGCCGAAGAAACGCGTTCCACAGCGAAAGAAAGAGCTAAGCAATTGACTCCACGCTCTGCACGCTGGAGGGAGTTGACGGATCCATCGCGGAATTTTTCCACGACTCCCCCAGAATCCTTGCTCCAACTCGATAAAAACAGAGCTAAGCAATTGATCTCATGGTGGGCCCACCAGGATTCGAACCTGGAACCAAAGGATTATGAGTCCTCTGCTCTAACCGTTGAGCTATAGGCCCGTAGCGATGACACAGTGTAGTGGAGCTTGCAGCGTGCGACTACTTCCCTGTGTCTGCTTTTGATGTGCGTGTGTTGCGCAAAGAAAAACCCCGCCAAGGCGGGGCTTTTCATTCCAGCGCTTACGCGCCAGCAATCACTTGCAAGCCACCACTCACTCGATGTCGAGGAAGCTGCGCAGCTGCTCCGAACGGCTCGGGTGACGCAGCTTGCGCAGCGCCTTGGCCTCGATCTGGCGGATACGCTCGCGGGTCACGTCGAACTGCTTGCCCACTTCTTCCAGCGTGTGATCGGTGTTCATGTCGATGCCGAAGCGCATGCGCAGCACCTTGGCTTCCCTCGGGGTGAGGCCAGCCAGCACGTCACGCACGGTTTCAGACAAGTTGATGTTGGTGGTGTTCTCGATCGGGGACTCCACGTTGGTGTCCTCGATGAAGTCGCCCAGATGCGAATCCTCGTCGTCGCCGATCGGGGTTTCCATCGAGATCGGCTCCTTGGCGATCTTCATCACCTTGCGGATCTTGTCTTCCGGCATGTCCATTTCCTTGGCCAGCTCCTCCGGCGTAGCCTCGCGGCCGTACTGCTGGAGCATCTGGCGGGAAATGCGGTTCAACTTGTTGATCGTCTCGATCATGTGCACCGGGATACGGATGGTGCGGGCCTGGTCGGCGATCGAACGGGTGATCGCCTGGCGGATCCACCAGGTGGCATAGGTCGAGAACTTGTAACCGCGGCGGTATTCGAACTTGTCGACGGCCTTCATCAGGCCGATGTTGCCTTCCTGGATCAGATCCAGGAACTGCAGGCCGCGGTTGGTGTACTTCTTGGCAATGGAGATGACCAGACGCAGGTTGGCCTCGACCATTTCCTTCTTGGCCTTGCGCGCCTTGGCTTCGCCGTAGGCCATGACGCGGCTGATTTCCTTCAGCTCGTCCAGGCTCAGCTGGGTGTTCTTTTCCAGGTCGATGGTCGCCTGCTGCTCGGACACGATCTGGTCCTTGACGTCACGCAGGGCCGACGACCACTTCTGCTTACGCTTGATCGCATCTTCCACCCACTCCAGATTCGTCTGGTTGCCTTCCCACGAGCGGATGAAATCCTTACGCGGCATGCGGGCAGTGATGGTGGCCAGGTGCAGCACACGGCGCTCCTGCGACTTGACCTGGGCCATGGTGTCGCGCAGCAGGCGTACCAGCACGTCGGTCAGCGGCAGCGGCAGCTTCAGGGTCACGAAGGTGGCCGAGATTTCTTCGCGCAGCTTGGCCTGGGCCTTGGTGTCGCCCTTGGCGTGTGCCTTCTTGAACTTGGCCAGGTCGGCGGCCAGCTGCTCCATGCGGGCAGCCACTTCCACCGGATCCGGACCGGTCGGGCCGGCTTCTTCCTCGACGTCGTCGCCGTCGTCGTCTTCGTCGCCGTCAGCATCAGCGTCGTCGCTGGTGTCTTCGGCAACGGCCGGAGCCGGTGCTTCCTCGACCAGGTCGTTGAAGCCGACGATCACTTCGGCCAGGCGCTTCTTGCCTTCCTTGTGCAGTTCGTAGTCGGCCAATACCGACTCAACAGCCAGCGGGAAGGTGCCCAGTGCAGCCTGCACCTGGCCCAGGCCTTCTTCGATGCGCTTGGCGATGGCGATTTCGCCTTCGCGGGTCAGCAGCTCGACCGTACCCATTTCGCGCATGTACATGCGCACCGGGTCGGTGGTGCGGCCACCTTCGGTGTCGAGTGCGGTAAGTGCAGCAGCAGCTTCTTCAGCGGCGGTATCATCGACTTCACGGTTGCCGGTGTTGCCGTCGCTGAGCATCAGCGTGTCGGCGTCGGGGGCAACTTCGTGGACATCGATGCCCATGCCGGTGATCAGGCCGATGATGTCTTCGATCTGCTCCGGATCGACCATGTCGTCGGGCAGATGATCGTTAACTTCGGCGTAGGTCAGGTAGCCCTGTTCCAGGCCCTTGCTGATCAGAAGCTTGATGTCGTTTTGCTGGGCAGGACGTTCGTTGGCCATGTAATGCTCGCGCCACCGGCGATTGTGAAGATGGGAACCTAGCATTATACCAGCGCAGCATAGCGCTTGCCGGGGCGGTGGGTTCGCGGCGCGCTACGGTCTGAGCAGAAAGGTTACGGGCCCATCGTTGATCAGGCTGACAACCATATGGGCACCAAAGCGGCCAATTTCCACCCCTGGGCTGTGTTTTTCACGGCAGATAGCCACCAAACGGTTGAAAAGCCGTTCAGCCTCGGCCGGCGGCGCGGCGCTGGTGAAGCTCGGGCGCATGCCTGAACGGGTATCGGCAGCCAGGGTGAACTGGCTGACCAGCAACAGCCCGCCACCAGTATCGCGCAAGGAACGGTTCATCTTGCCGGCATCGTCGGCGAAAACCCGGTAACCGAGCAGCCTGTCCGCCATCCGCGACAGCATCGCCTCATCGTCGCCCGGCTCCACCCCGACCAGGGCAAGCAGGCCCGGGCCGATCTGCCCGACCACGGCATCATCAACAGTGACCGAGGCCTGGGTGACACGTTGGATCAGGCAAAGCATTGGCAGCTCCTGCTGTGGGGCCGAGCACCATAGCACCGGGCGCCAGCGGCTAAACTTGGGGGAATGAAACCGCAATCCACCGCCAAGCTCTATTACCGCCTCGCCTGTGCCCTGACCCACCGGCCCTGGTCCTGGCAACGGACCCTGGCCGACACGGTGGCCTGGCTGTGGCGCAGCATCAATGCCCGCGAAAGCCGGGTGACCCGCCGCAACCTGGAGCTGGCCTACCCGGAACTGGACCCCACCCAGCGCGCGCGCCTGCACCGCGAGGTGCTGCGCACCACCGCCCGCCAGGCACTGGAAACCCTGTACCTGTGGACCCACGACCCTGCGCAGAACCTGTCCCGCCACCTGCGCGAACGCCACGGACAGGACCTGTATGACGCCGCGCTGGCGTCAGGCAAGGGGGTGATCGTCATTGCCCCGCACTACGGCAACTGGGAGCTGTTGAACCAGTGGCTGGCCTCGCGCGGGCCGATCGCCATCGTCTATGCACCGCCGGAGAACCCGGTCGGCGATGAATTCCTGCAGCTGTGCCGCGGCGTCGACAACGTGCGCCAGGTGCGTGCTGAAGGCCCAGCAGTGCGGCAGTTATTCAAGGTACTCAAGGAAGGCGGCGCCACCGGCATCCTGCCCGACCAGCAACCCAAGAACGGCGACGGCGTATTCGTTCCGTTCTTCGGCATGCAGGCGCTGACCATGACCCTGGTCAACCGCCTGGCCGAGCGCACCGGCGCCACCTTGCTGTACGGCTGGTGCGAGCGCACCGGGCCCAACCTGGACTTCGCCCTGCATATCGAACCAGCCGAAGCCCTGATCGCCGACCCGGATCTGCAACTTGCCGCCGCTACCCTCAACGCCGGCATCGAACGCATCGCCCGCCGCGATCCTGCGCAGTACCAGTGGACCTACAAGCGCTACACGCTGCGGCCGCCGGGCAGCGGCGAGCACGACCCTTACGCCACTGCCCGTCACCCGCACTGAACCTGCTGCTGCAACACTGCGTCACCCGTGCCGCTCGATTGATTCGACTGCCAACGGCCCCCATAAGGTTTCAAATGAACAACCCCGCTTCCGCCAGCCCGTCCTACTTCGGCCAGACCGCCGCCATCCGCTGCGAGCGCGCCGCCGCCGAACTCCGTGCGGGCCGCCCGGTAGTAATCAGCGATGGCCGGCAACGACTGGCCAGCATTGCCCTGGACAGCAGCTCGCCGGAAGGCTACGCCGCCTTTGCCGAGGCCGCGCAAGGTCGCCATTACCTGTTCCTGAGCGCAGCGCGCGCGCAGACGCTGGGCATCAACGCCGCCAACGGCATCCACGTTCCACTGACTGATCGCGCGTTTGCAGAGCTGCCAGCACTGGCCTACCTGCGCGATGCGGTTGCGCCGGCCGACGCGCAAGCCAGTGGCAATGCGCTGGATGCAGCGACGGTGGAAGTGGCGCGGTTGGGCTTGCTGTTGCCGGCCATGATTTCGGTGGAACTGGATGCCGCAGGCAGCCCCTTCGATGACTGCCTGCAGCTGGACACCACCGCCCTGTACGAAGGTGCTGGCCAGGCCGGCCAGGACTACGAACTGGTGACGCGCTCGCCAGTACCGCTGCGTGACGTCGGCATGAGCGAGTTCGCCGTGTTCCGTGGCGGCGTGGCACAGCGTGACCAGGTTGCGGTGATCGTTGGCAATCCGGACATGAGCGGCATCGTGCCGGTGCGCGTGCATTCGTCCTGCCTCACCGGCGACCTGTTCGGCTCGCTCAAATGCGATTGCGGCGACCAGCTGCGGCGCGGCCTGCGCACGCTCAAGGAGCTGGGCGGCGGCATCCTGTTGTACCTGGACCAGGAAGGCCGCGGCACCGGCATCGCCGCCAAGATGCGTGCCTACGGCTACCAGCACGAAGGCCTGGACACCATCGACGCCGATGCTCAACTGGGCTTCGGTGCCGACGAACGTCGCTATGGCAGCGCGGTGGCCATGCTGCGTGCGCTGGGCGTGCAACGCATCCAGCTGCTGACCAACAATCCCACCAAGGTGCAGCACCTGCGCAAGGCCGGCATCGAGGTCGTTGGCTGCGTGCCGGTGACCGGCGAGATCACCCACGAAAACGAGCAGTACCTACGCACCAAGGCCGCACGCGCCGGCCATCACCTGGATGTGGATGCGCTGATCATGGCGGCGCAGTAAGCGCCCCGTTTTTGTTGCGTTTGTGGGAGCGGCGTCAGCCGCGAAGCTATTGCCGCATCCGGCGCCAGCATTGGTGCCCAACCTTGAAATATCGAACGCAGGCTTTCCTTGGCCTGTCATGTCACCGGCTTCGCGGCTGACGCCGCTCCTACAACTGCCAGCGGCATCGCACCTACCGCTGTACGGTCCCGGCGTTATATCGTCTGCGCATGACTGAACCTCCTGCCTTCGATCCAACGCTGCCGGACGACATCCAGTGGCAACCGCTGCCGCCGCGCGGCGCGCTGTTCGCCGCCACCGGCTCGGCACTGAGCATGGCCCTGCTGTTCGGCGCGGCCTGCGTGGTACTGATGCTGGTCACCAAGCAATCGAGCTGGCTGCTGATCCCCTCGGCCGGTGCCGTACTTGGCGCCCTGCTCGGCGCATGGTTCGGCTGGCGCCGGCATCGGCTCACCTTCTGGCGGCTGGACGCGCAATCGCTCGGTGTCCGCCGTGGCCATATGTGGCAGAGCGAAAGCCACGTGCCGGTATCGCGCGTGCAGCACCTGGACCTGCGCCGCGGCCCGCTGGAACGCATGGCAGGCCTGGCGACCCTGATCGTGCATACCGCCGGCACCCGCATGAACACCGTCGCCGTGGCCGGACTGGCACACGCCGATGCCGAACGCCTGCGTGATCGCCTGGCGCGGCAGCTCGACCACGACGACGCGCTGTGAGCGAACTCCCGCCCCCCGTGCCCAGCGACGAGCAACGGCTGCATCCGTGGTCGTGGCTGTTCGCCCTGCAGCAGCAGGTGCAGCAGTTCCTGCTACCGCTGGTTGCCTTGCTGGTGTTCGGCAGCCGCCGCGATGACGACCTGCCCTACCACCACTGGATCAGTGGCGCGATCGTGGTGGCGCTGGTCGCCAGCGCGGTGCTGCAATACCTGAGTTACCGCTATCGCATCGGCAACGATGCGCTGAGCATCCGCAGCGGCATCTTCGAGCGCACCCGTCGCGAGATCCCGTTCGCGCGCATCCACAACGTCGTCGTGCACCAGAACCTGTTGCACCGCATGTTCGGCGTGGCCGAGCTTCGACTGGAATCGGCTGGCGGCGACAAGCCCGAAGCGGAAATGCGCGTGCTCAAGCTGGCACAGGCGCTGGAGCTGGAGCGGCTGATCCGCCAGGGCGGCAGCGAAGCAGCGCCAACCGACGACCAAGCGGACACTCCCACCGATGGTGTATTGCTGAGCTTGCCGCTGTCCGAACTGGTGCGGCAGGGGCTTATATCCAACCGCGCAATGGTCGTTGTGGCGGCGGCAATCGGTGCGGCTTACCAGCTGTTCCCGCGCCGGACCACCTCCGATTTCATCGAGGAACAAGGCCGCCACGCCTTCGGCTATGCCAGCCAATTGCAGCTGGGTACGCTGACGATGGTCGCTACCGGCCTGCTGTTGCTCGCCTTCGCGCTGGTCCTGATGCGGCTTCTATCGGTGGGCTTGGCTATCGTGCAGTACTACGGTTTCCGCCTGAGCGAGGCCGACCGCCGCCTCACCGTCGAACGCGGCCTGTTCACCCGCGTGCGCAGCAGCGTGGCACGGCGTCGCATCCAGGCCTGGACCTTGCGCGAAGGTGCGTTGCATCGCTTGTTCAAGCGCCGCCAGCTGCGGGTGGATATCGCCAGTGGCGGCCAGCAACAGGAACAGGACGGGCGCGCGCTGAAGGAACTGGCGCCGCTGGCAACGCCTGCTGCCTGCGATGGCCTGTTGCAGCACCTGCTACCGCAGCTGCAGTGGCCGCCCGCCCAATGGCTGCCGGTAAGCACCCGCGGCTGGTGGCGGCTGTGCCTGCCGGCGCTGCTGTTGATGAGCCTGCTGTCTGCACTGCTGGTATACGAAACCGGCAGTGCATGGGGCCTGCTGCCGCTGCTCTGGCTGCCATGGTCGGCGCTGAAGGCGCATCGCCAGGTAAGCCGCATCGGCTACAACATCGACGCGCAGCGCGTGGCCATTCGTGGCGGCTGGTGGAACCGCTGGTGGCGGGTAGCCGAGTTGGACAAGTTGCAGGCCCTGCGGTTGGATCGCTCACCGTTGGACCGGCGATTCGGCACCGCGACACTGACGCTGGATACCGCAGGTGCAGGTGGTTCGCCGGCCCTGCAGCTGCGTTTCCTTGAAGAAGCGCAGGCGCGTGCGCTGATGGCACAGCTTGAGCGGGAGATGGTGCGGCGCAAGTTGCGCTGGTGATGCCCCCCTCCCGCAAGGGGAGAGGGGATACAGCTGCAATTGCAGCCCCGTAGCCCGGGTAAGCGCAGCGCACCCGGGAAGCGCGCCAAAGTCTGGCAACGGAAAACCAGCTTCTCCAGAACCAGCATCAGGCGTGAAGCCGAATCACCGAATTGAGCCCTCTTCCCGGGTGCGCTGCGCTTACCCGGGCTACAGCCATCTCGCTGCAACCTGACTTCACCCTCGGCATCGTGGCCAGGCAAAACTGCTGATCCTCAAACCCGCGCCGGCCCCCAATAACCAATGCGCTTGCGCAGCTTGATCTTGCGCCACCAGTTGCGCGGCTTGGGCTTGCGGTTGCGGCCGCCCTTGGCGATGAAATCATCGATCGCCTGCAGGATGCGCTCGCTGGACTGGCCATCGCGGTAAGGGTGCAGCTGATCGGCAAACTGGCGCACCGCGGCCATCAACTCCGGCGGCCGCGACAAGGCGGTACGGATCGCACCCTCGAACTGTGCGGGGTCATCGATGTCCAGCAGCTGCGGCCCGGGCCGGCGGTTCTTGAAGGTCACCACCGGCTTGTAGGTCAACAGGAACTCATTGAGTGCAGAGGACGTGTCGGAGCACATCATGTCCACCTGCGGGAACAGGTCCAGGATGTTGTCGTCGTCTGCGAACCGCAGATACGGGCCTTCCAGCGCGCGGTACTTGGCGGTGATTTCCGGGTCCATCTTCGGATGGAAGGTGACAATCCAGCGCCATTCGCCAGTCTGCGACAACCGCTTGATCTCGTCGTACAGGATGCCGGCGGCGCTCCAGGACGGCGAGAAGGTGGAGTGGTACAGGATCACCGGCGGCTCGCGCACGGGATCGGGCTCGTCCTTGAGCTGGCTCATGAACGGGTCGATCTTCGGGAAGCCGGTCTCAACCACCGAAAAATGTCCGGTCTTTTGTGCCAGCTCCGAGAACGCGGCGGTATCACGCGGGCCGGTGGTGCAGTACAGGTCGAAGAAGCCACGGATATAGATGTGGCGCGGCTTGCCCGCATCAAAGCCGTGGAAGGTCTCGACCTTCACCCCGGGGAAGAAGTGCGGCACCGCGTTGGACGAGGTGATCACCGCGCAGGGGTTCCACGCACGCACCTGCTCTACCGTCAACAAGGTCTCGTCGGCGGTCAGGTCACTGGCGCCGGGGCCATCGAAGAACCATGCCGCCTCATCACCACGTGCGCGGATCGCCGCCTGCAGCGGGCGGAGGATGGCCAGCGCATAGCGCTCGGACCCGTACAGCAGATAGTGGCGTGGCACGGTGGGGAACTCCTGAATAACCCGGATATGCCGAAATTATCGCATCGCCAGTGGAAGCCGTCGCTGCTAGGCTTTGGCCCGATCCCCCGTGCCAGACCCCGCATGCCCAGCCCAAGCACCGCCCTGCCCGCCCAGCGCCCGCGTCTGTCGGCCTGCATCATCGCCTTCAACGAAGCCGACCGCATTGGCGACTGCCTGGCCTCGCTGGCGTTCTGCGACGAGATCGTGGTAGTCGACTCCTTCTCCAGCGACGCCACCGTCGCCGTGGCCGAAGCCGCTGGCGCCCGCGTGGTGCAACGTGCGTTCACCGGCTTCCGCAGCCAGAAGGCGTTCTGCGTGGAACAGGCCAGCCACGACTGGGTGCTGTGCCTGGACGCCGATGAACGGGTCAACCCGGAACTGCGCGCGGCCATCGAGGCCGAGCGTGACGCCGGCTTCCCCCGTGCCGTCGGCTACCGTTTCGCGCGCTGCTCGGAGTACTTCGGCCGTTTCCTGCGCCATGGCACCGCCTATCCGGACCGCGTACTGCGCCTGTTCGACCGCCGCCACGGCGGCTGGCGCGGTGATCGCGAAATCCACGAAGCCGTCTCGCTGGACGGCCCGGCCGCCCTGCTCAAGGGCGACCTGCTGCATCACCCCTACCGCAGCTTCCTGCAGCTGCTGGACAAGAAGCAGAAGTACGCGCGGATGATGGCCGAGCATGAGTTCACCAAGGGCAAGCACGCCAGCCTGGGCAAGCTGATCATCGCCCCGAGCTGGCGCTTCATCCGCAGCTACGTGGTCAAGCGCGGCTTCCTGGATGGCTGGCCGGGCCTGATCGAGGCTTTCGTCAGCGCCAACTACGTGCGGCAGAAGACCATCATGCTGTGGCTGCTGCAGAACGGGCAGCCGTTGGTGACGCCATCAACGAAAGCAGACCAGGGCTGACGGGTCACCCGCTTCCTGCAAGCACAAGCTGCCAGTGCGGAGCCTCTCGCGCTTATCACGGCATACGGTTTCATGAACGGATGGGGGCAAGACCTGAACGACGATTCAGGCGAGCAAACAGCGTTCTTTGGACACCTCAAAGGCGACTCAGAAGGGCGTAATCAGCTTTATCTTTTTGAACGCCAACGTCGCCCAAACCAGCAGAAGCAGGGAGCCTAGGTTAAAATTTCGGCACTTCTGGTCTGACTGGCCCGCCCCACATTGAGTACTGTCATGTCGCCGTCACGGCCTACCATCTCGTTGATGATTTCCACCTATAACTGGGAAAAGGCGTTGGCCCTGGTGCTGCATAGCGCGGCCCAGCAAAGCCAGCTCCCCGACGAAGTCATTGTCGCCGATGACGGTTCCCGGGAAGACACCGCATCGCTCCTGCACGACTGCGCACGCGGCTTCCCCGTCCCGCTACGTCACGTATGGCAGTCCGACGACGGCTTCCGTCTCGCGCGGGCCCGCAACCGTGGCATCGCCGCAGCACGCGGCGACTACCTGATACAACTGGACGGCGACATGATCATGCATCGGCACTTCGTGGCCGACCATATGCGTCTCGCACGGCCCGGTGTCTTCCTGCAAGGCACCCGCATACGTACCACGGAGGCTGAGACGGCACGCCTGCTGTCTGGCGGTGCCCCCCACTTTGGCTGGTCAGTGGATGCCTACTACCGCAAGGAAGGCGACCGCAGCACCTACCATTTCGGCCGCCGTCACCACACCCTCCGAATCCCATTGCTCGCAGCCCTCAAGGCCCGTTCATCCGGCCATCCGATGGGCTGCAATGTGAGCTTCTGGCGCAAGGATCTGCTTGAAGTCAACGGCTACGACGAACGCATGGTTGGCTATGGCAGCGAAGACCTGGAGCTGGACCAACGCCTTCGCCAATCAGGCCTGCGCAGGTCGCAGATCAAGTTCGCGGCATTGGCACTGCACCTGGAGCACCCCAGCTCGGCACCGCCAGACCCCAGCGCCCCGGAACTGCCCAACAACCAGTTGCTGTATGCCAGCCGCGACGCGCAGAAGGTGCGCTGCGAGGAAGGCCTGGATCATCACATGCCCGAATTCTCCGCCAAACCGGCCGTGGATCTGCGTGCATCCAAATGAAGTTTTTTGACCGGCTTCAGTTCAACACCTCCAGCAGTTCTTCTCTCGATCACACAGAAAGCCACTACCGACCGGTACCCCAGTACCCGGCGTCGCCGTCTGTCCGCAACCTGCTCCTGAGCGGCCTGTTGCTGCTCATTGCCGGCATGTGCGCGCTTCCCGCCGGACCCTCGTTCAATCCGGGCAAGCCGTTCCAGTACCTGCTGGCACTGACGTTGTATCTGCCGACGCTGATCATTGGCTTCAGTTCCCCCCGGCGTTGGCTGGAACTCATGCAGCGACCGTTGATGCCCTGGCTGCTGGCCTTGTTCGCCTGGGCTGGGTTGAGCTTGCTGTGGAGCAATGCACGAAGGCCCGCCGATGAGTTCATGCGCATGTTGAGCGTGCTGCTGTTCCTGCTGGCCTTTCTACAGGGCGTCGGCAGTGACCCGATCCGGCAGCGCAGGCTCTTGATGTGTGGAGCCGGCATACTTTCTGTTACCGCGCTCGCGGCAATCATCAATTTCACCATCGCCCCGCCGGCCGACGATCGACTGATCGGATTTGGTGTCATGGCCAATGCCAACCTGGTTGCCGCAGCCATGGGCGCAGGCGTTCTCATGCTGTGGACATGCCGTTTCGAGACCCGTGCCCAGCGCCTGTTGAAGTGGCTGGCGATCGCACTGATGGCCTGCGCGTTGACGCTCACTTTTTCCCGCAGCGCCTGGATCGCGCTGTTTTCGACGGTGTTCGTACTGCTGACGACACGACGTAGCAAACGCGCCGGACAGCGCTTGGTGCTGCTGTCCATGGTCGCCGGTGGCATGGCCCTTGCTGCCTACCCAGAGCTGACCGAACGCGGCATGTCGTTCCGGCCACAGATCTTTGCCTACGCCATGGATCTGTTCGCGCAGCACCCGTTGCGCGGCTGGGGGCTTGGCGCCAACTTCATCATTCCATTGGAAGCAGGTGGTGGCGCCCATCAGATTCACACCCACAATCTGTTCACCCAGGTTGCAGTGGAGCTGGGGTTACCTGGACTGCTGTTGTGGCTGGCGGTCTGGCTTGGACTGGGCTGGCGCGCCTGGCAGCACCGTGAACTGGCAACCGGCCGGACGGTACTGGGGCTATGGTTCTTTGCCAGCATAATGCTGCAGTTCGATCTTCCCCACCTGATCGACAGCCCGCGCCCGGGTTGGCTCATCATTTGGTTTCCACTGGCACTCAGCCTATCGTTACCATCCAAGAGCTCATTCCAGTCAAGCGACCCATGAAGATCTCTTTGGCGATCCTCACCTACAACTGGCCCGAAGCCTTGGAACTGACGCTGGAAAGCGTCAGCAGGCAGCGTCGGCTGCCCGATGAGGTACTGATCTCCGATGATGGCTCCGGCCCAGCGACTGCCGAGGTGGTGGAGCGATGGAAGACGGCATTGGGGATTCCTGTGCGGCATCTTTGGCAGGAGGATGCTGGTTTCCGTGCGGCGCGTTGCCGCAACCGGGCCATCGCCGCCAGCACTGGTGACTATGTCATTCTGCTGGATGGGGACATGATCCTGCACAAGGATTTCGTAGCCGATCATCAGATGCTTGCGTCCCCCGGTTTGTTCCTCCAGGGCGGTCGATTGAAAGCCAGTGCCCGCGAGAGCCAGCGCTTGCTGGCCGGCGGGAAAGCAAGATTTGCCCCCTGGATAGACGCAGCGTTCCGTGACTTTGACGGCACGCGGCGCAAATACGCGTTCCGGCAGCCGTGGCTGGCGCGCCTGAAGGCGCGCTCACGCCGTGGCGGCAGAGTCATGAGTTGCAACATGAGCTTCTGGCGCCAGGACCTTGTGCGGGTCAATGGCTTCGACGAACGCATGGAAGGCTACGGCGCCGAGGACCGCGAGCTGGCCGAACGCCTGCAGAACACCGGCTTGCGTCGCCGCCCGCTCAAATGGGCGGCACTGGCCATCCACCTCTGGCATAACTCTCGCGCGCCACCGGATGTCAACGACATGAGCTTGCCCAACAACCGCTTGCTGCAGGCCACTGTCACCAACAAGATCACTCGCTGCGAACAAGGCATCGACAGACACAGCGAGCTCCTGCCCCTACATCCAGATTCGTGATCATCCTGAGCGCCCACTGCCAATGAAACTGCTTTACACCAACTTTCACAGCGGCAGCGGAGGCGGGCACACGACCTACATCCGCGACTTGGCGCAGGCACTGAGTCCACACCATGAAGTTCATGTAGCGGCCCCCGCTGGCAGCCGCTTGCTCGAGGAAGCCAAGGCACTGCCCGGCGTCCACACGTTGGGGCAACCATTCCCCAATGGCCTGCGTAAACTGCGCGAGCGCGCCAAGGCGGTACGCCAGCTGCGAGACTACCTGCGCAGGCACAATTTCGACATTGTCCATGTCAATGGCTCGGCAGATCACCGCCTCACCATCGCGGCGCTACGCGGCGTCTCGCCGCGCCCCCGCATCGTACTGACGAAACACAACACCAAACCGCTGCGTGGTATCCAGCATGCCTGGCGTGCTCGCTTCCATACCGACAAAGTCATTGCGGTCAGTGATTACGTTCTCCGCCAGCTCCAGACTACCGCCTATCGCGCGTGCCAACCGCAGACCGTCTACAACGGCATCGACACCGATCATTTCGCGCCGTTCGCCGCCGTCGAGGCCAGCGCGCTGCGTGCGCGCTTCAGCGCCGACCCGGATAGCCTGCTGATCGGCAGCAATGCCGGCACCTCCGACTACAAGAGCTGGACCGACATCGCCAGCGCGCTGTCGCTGCTTGACGAAGCCGAACGAAGCCGGATCCAGGTGGTGGTCGCAGGGCACCCACCAAGCGAGAAGCAAATGGCGATCGTCCGCGCCGCTGGACTGGAAACGCAGTTTCACTTTCCCGGCCTGTTGCAGGACGTACGCCCGGTAGTGGCGGCATTCGATGCCGGCTTCGTGATCTCCCATGCCACTGAAGCACTCTCCTACGCTTGTCGCGAGATGATGTGCATGGGCAAGCCGGTGATGGTCACCGACTACTCTGGTCTACCTGAGAACATCCGTGTCGACGTGGACGGCTGGATCGTGCCGGTGCATGGACACCAGGCCATGGCGACGACGCTACGCTGGATGCTGCAGCATCGCGACGCGCTGCCGGGCATGGGTGCTGCTGCACACGCGATTGCATCCAAGGAATTTGGCATGGAGCGCTTCATCAACGCCATCCAGGCCGTTTATGAAGAACTGCTGGCGACGGACTAAAGCGCTATTGCCGGCAGCAACCACTCAAACTGCCACTTTCACCAACCGCGCATAGAAGAAGCCATCGCCCCCCTGCTCACCGGGCAGTCGCTGGCGGTTGCCGGCAACCTCATGCCCGAACACAGCGGGCAATGCCTGCACCTGTGCATCGGGTGTACGCGCAAGGAAGTCCATCACCTGCTGGCCGTTCTCCTGGCGCAGGATGGAGCAGGTCGAGTACAGCAGCACGCCACCGGGGCGCAATACTGCCCACAATGCGTCCAGCAAGCGCGACTGCAAGGCCGCCAATGCAACGATGTCCTCGGCACGGCGGTGCAGCAGCACGTCGGGCTGCCGGCGGATGATGCCGGTGGCCGAACACGGCGCATCCAGCAACACCGCATCAAACGGATTGCCGTCCCACCAGGCAGCAGTATCGGTGGCGTCCACCGCCAATACCTGCGCCTGTGCGCCAACCCCGGTACGGGCGAAGGTTTCGCGGATGCGCTGCAGACGTCGTGCATCGACGTCCAGCGCCAGCAACTGCAGGGATGGGTCGCGCTCCAAAAGGTGCGCGGACTTGCCTCCCGGCGCGGCGCAGGCGTCCAGCACCCGCGCGCCAAGTGGCGCCTGCAGCGCATCGGCAACCTGTTGCGCCGACAGATCCTGCACCGACACCGCGCCCTGCGCGAAGCCGGGCAAGCTGCTCACGGGCACCGCAACCGGCAGGCGCACCGCATCGGCCGACAAGGGCTCGGCGATGGCCTCAATGCCGGCCTCGGCCAACAAACCCAGATACGCTTCGCGCGAGTGCTGCTGACGGTTCACCCGCAGCCACATCGGCGCCGGCTGCAGACTCTGCGCGATGATCTCCATGGCCTGCTCCGGCCAGTCGTGCCGAACCTGGGCCAGCAACCATTGCGGCCACGCATCTTCAGCGCGCGCCTCGGCGAAGCCTTCGCGCTGTGCGCGGCGCAGCAATGCATTGACCATGCCGGCCTGACGCTCACGGCCCAGCGCGCGCGCTGCCTCCACGGTCGCCGACAACGCGGCATGGGCAGGCAGCTGCAGTACATCCAGCTGCGCGAAACCGGCCATCAGCAGCGCACGCAGATCACCATCGCGCGCGCCCAACGGTTTCTGCAGCCATTGCCGCAGTGCCTGGTCGTAGACCACGCGGCGACGTAGCGCGGCAAAGCAGATGGCCTCCAGCAGTGCGCGGTCGCGGCTGTCGTCGAGTTTGGGCAGGGCTGCGCCGAGTTCGGCTTTCAGCGAGCGGCCCTTGCCGATCACCGCCGCCAGCACCTTGGCCGCCAGCGCACGGGTCTGCACGCCGGGCTGTGCCGCCGCGGACTTGCCCCACGGCGAGGAGGTAGCAGCCGTCATCCGCTCAGCCCTCGACCCGCAGATCGCGGCGTGCGTTCAGGTAATCGGCAGCGGTAATCGCCTTGCCGCCTTCGCGCTGCACCACGCGCAGGCGCAATGCGCCCTGCCCGCAGGCGATGTCGATACCTTCACGGGCGGCACCGATCACCGTGCCCGGTGACTGGCCGCGGTTGTCCTCAATGGCTACCGCACCGTGGATGCGCACGCGCTCGCCAGCCAACATAGCCTCGGCTACCGGCCACGGATTGAAGGCGCGCACACGGCGCGCCAGCGCGGCCGCCGGCTCGGCCCAATCGAGTCGGGCTTCAGCCTTGTCCAGCTTGTGTGCATAGGTGACGCCGGCTTCCGGCTGGCGCTGTGGCACCGGCTTCAAGCCGGCGCGCAACAAGCCCAGGCCATCGGACAGCACCTGCGCACCCAGCTGTGCCAAGCGGTCATGCAGTTGACCACCGGTATCGGCATCGCTGATCGGGGTGTGCTGGCGCAGCAGCACCGGGCCGGTGTCCAGACCCGCCTCCATCTGCATCAGGCAGACGCCGGTTTCGGCATCGCCCGCCTCGATCGCGCGCTGGAGCGGCGCGGCGCCGCGCCAGCGCGGCAGCAGTGAGGCGTGCACGTTCCAGCAGCCGTGGGCCGGGATGGCCAGCACTGCCTTGGGCAGGATCAGGCCGTAAGCCACCACGATCATCAGATCCGGCTGCAATTCGCGCAGCTGCTGCTGGGCTTCGGGCGTCTTCAGGCTTTCCGGCTGGAATACCGGGATGCCGCGCGCGATCGCATCAAGCTTCACCGGCGACGGCATCAAGCCACGGCCACGGCCTGCAGGACGATCCGGCTGGGTGTAGACCGCCACCACTTCATGCTGGCGCGCGGCGGCAGCCAAGGAAGCAACGGCGAATTCCGGCGTACCGGCGAAGATGATTTTCATTGGGCGGGGATTCGGGATTCGGGATCCGGAATTGGCAAAAGCAGCGCAGCGGCGGCTACCAATCGCGAATCGAAAGAAAGAGCGTGCAGATCAGGGATGCAGAACAGAACGCCGGGACTGGAAGAAACGCAGCAATTCATACCCTTTCCAATCCCGGGTCCCCGATCCCCGCCTCAAATCAAGCTACGTGCTTGCGCGACTTGGCCAGCTTCTTGCGCACCATCTCGCGCTTGAGCGGCGACAGATAGTCGATGAACAGCTTGCCGTCCAGATGATCCATCTCATGCTGGATGCAGGTCGCCAGCAACTCATCGGCCGCCAGTTCCTGCTGCTTGCCTTCACGGTCGAGGTAGCGCACCACGATGGAGTCAGCGCGGGTGACATCGGCATAGATGCCCGGCACCGACAGGCAACCTTCCTGATAGACGCGACCGCCTTCGCTGGCGCTGACGATCTGCGGGTTGATGAACACCTGCGGCGCGTTGTGCTCTTCGCTGACGTCGATGACCATGAAGCGCTTGTGGACATCCACCTGACTTGCCGCCAGGCCAATGCCTGGGGCGTCGTACATGGTCTGCAGCATGTCGTCGAGCAGCTGCTGGAAGGCCGGCGTGGTCACCTCGGCCGCTTCAACAAGGGCCGCCTTGGTGCGCAGGCGCGGGTCTGGAAACTCAAGAATGGGCAGGAGGGCCATGGCAATACCAATCCGGGATGCCGCTTATTTCGGCAAGATGTCCCAATTCTACCGCTTGCGCTTGCCCGGCGCCCCCGTTTCTGCAATATAGTGCGACAACCTGTTGGGGAATCAGGCAGATCGCAACCATGTTGAAACAATTACGTACGGTCGCCGCCGTGGCGATGCTGACCGTCACGACCTATGCCGTGGCCGTCGAAATGAACGGTACCCACCCTGACACCTACGTGGTGCGCAAGGGCGATACTTTGTGGGACATATCGGCACGTTTCCTGAAAAAGCCGTGGCTTTGGCCGGAGATCTGGCAGGCCAACCCGCAGGTCAAAAACCCGCACCTGATCTATCCGGGCGACGTTCTGAGCCTGGCCTATCTGGACCGGGTGACGGCCCAGGCAGGCCCGCGCCAGGAAGCACCGATCACCGGCGTACCGCTGGCGGACGTTGAGCCTTTCCTTAAGAACCTGAACGTGGTGGACAGCTTCGAGGACCTGCCCTATGTGGTCGGCCTGGAAGACAACCGCCTGCGCGCTACCCTGGGGCAGAAGGCCTATGTCCGCGGCCTGGAGGGCGCGCAGCCCGGCCAACGCTACATGGTGGTGCGCCCGACCGTGCGCTTCAACCAACCCAAGCCCACGGATGACCTGGACAACCGCGGCCGGGCCATCCTGGGCAGCGGCAACCTGTGGGAGAGCTTCGTAGCCGCCAATGACCGCAACGAGTTCCTGGGCTACGAGCTGGCAGAGGTAAATGCCGGCACCCTGACCCAGGTAGCCAGCGGTAACGTCGAGGCGTCCACGTTGCAGCTGCAGGACAACGGCAGGGAAGTACGCGCCGGCGACCGCTTGGTGCCAGTGCAGACCACCCCATACGACCTGCAGTTCGTCCCGCACGCCCCGGCCAACGCCTCCGCGCCGGGTCAGCTGCGCGTGCTTGCGGTGACCGACACCTTCAGCAGCGGCGGCCCACGCGATGTGATCGCCATCTCCGGCGGCGCCCGTGAGGGTATCGACAACGGGACGGTGTTCTCGATCTGGCGCAGCGGCAGCCACGTTGCCCATCGCATGCAGTACCCCGGCTCCTCGCGCATGGACGATGCACTGAAGACTGGCGCCGGCCGGGTCACCCTGCCTGACGAATATGCAGGCCATGCGATGGTGTTCCGCACCTTCGACAAGGTCAGCTATGCCTTGATCATGGAAGGCACCAAGCCGGCCCGCGTAGGCTATGAGCTGAAGCACCCGGACGCGCAATAAGCGCCTGCGGTCTAGCCTTACGATGCAGCACAACGGCGCCCGAGGGCGCCGTTGTTGTTTGTGGCGGCAGGCTGGGCCATGCCTCGATCAGCCTTCGTCAATCTCCCCTCCCCACCCTGTTGCCCGGCCCTGCTGACCCTGGCACTGACCGGCGGACCACTGCAGACATTGCGCCGCCTGCTCGATCAACATGGCAGCAGCGCCGACGCATTGGCTGCCGGCCCCGCCGGCTGGCAGGCCGCCGGCTGCACCCCAGCGCAGCGCAAGGCATTGGCAAAACCCGATGCAGACGCTTGGGCGCGCGCCGTCACCTGGTTGGACGCCGACGGCCATCAGCTGATTGGCTGGGGTGACCCGGACTATCCACCGCTACTGCGCGACAGCCCGAATCCACCACTGGCCCTGTTCATCGCCGGTGACCCGGCACGTCTGTGGCAACCGGCAATCGCGATCGTCGGCAGTCGCATGCCCAGTGCGGGCGGCCGCGACATCGCCCGCGATTTCGCCGCAGCACTGGTCGGCCACGGCCTGACCATCGCCAGCGGCCTGGCCGCCGGCATCGATGCGGCGGCGCACCGTTCAGCACTGGCCTGCAGCGGCAGCACCTACGCAGTGATCGGGACCGGCCCGGACCTGGTTTACCCACGTCATCACCAGCAATTGCAGGCACAGATTGCCGCCGAAGGCGCGGTGGTCAGCGAGTACCCGCCAGGCACAGCGCCGCGCAGCGGCCAGTTCCCGGCCCGCAACCGCCTGCTGGCAGCGCTTGCCCTGGGCACCGTGGTCATCGAGGCCGCCGAACGCTCCGGCGCCCTGATCACCGCGCGGCTGGCCAGCGAGGCCGGCCGCGAGGTCTTTGCCGTGCCCGGCTCCATCCACAATCCGATGGCGCGTGGCTGCCACCGGCTGATACGCGAAGGTGCAACATTGGTGACACACAGCGCCGACATTCTTGAAGGCGTGGCCAATCTGGCCGGCGAACTGGCCTGCGCCTTGCAAACCCGGCTTCAGACCCCCATCTCTCCTGTACCGTCCGGCCAGCACCCGGCCGTCACGCCACCGGACCCAGACTACCAGCGATTGTGGGACGCCTTGGGTTATGACCCAACCGGTATGGATTTACTGATCGAGCGCACTGGATTGACGGCCGCCAGCCTGTCCTCCATGCTGCTGCTCATGGAATTGGAAGGCAGGGTTTCGTCGGCGCACGGCCGCTACACCCGCACCTGAAGGTTTCTTCACCTCCACAGCGCCAATGGCGCAGGCCGAGGGGCAATGAAAGAGAGCATCCTGGACGTCCTGCTGTACCTGTTTGAACACTATTTCAGCGAAGATGCTGATCTCATCCGAGACCGCGACTCGCTACAGAACGGCCTGATCCAGGCCGGCTTCAGTCCCGCCGAAATCAACAAGGCCTTCGATTGGCTCGATGCCTTGGCCGAACAACGCCCAGCCGTGGCCCAGCCCCGCGTTGACGGGCCGGTACGTGTGTTCCACGGCCCCGAGCTCGACAAGCTGGACGTGGAAAGCCGCGGTTTCCTGCTGTTCCTGGAACAACAACGCGTGCTCGACGCCGACCAGCGTGAGCTGGTGCTGGACCGCGCCATGGCCCTGGACCAGGACGAACTGGACCTGGACGACCTGAAGTGGGTGGTGCTGATGGTGCTGTTCAACCAGCCCGGCGCGGAAGCTGCCTATGCCTGGATGGAAACCCAGATGTTCGTCGACGAACCCGAACCCCTGCACTGAGCCCAACACCGGCGTGCAGGGATGCATAAGGACAATACCTACGTGAGCCAATGGTTCTACGCCGAGGGTAACCGCGAACGCCGCGGCCCGATCAGTGACGAAGACATCACCCGGCTTTTCCAGTCCCGGCGCATCGACGAGGACACCCTGGTCTGGCGCGAAGGTGCCGGTGACTGGCGGCCGCTGCGCGAGTTCGCCGGCGAGCTTGGGCTCGACCTGCAGAACCCGGTGTCGGCAAGCGCACCGCCAGTACCGCCGTCGCTGCCTCCGGGGCTACAAACCATCCACACGACATCCGCTGCAGTTCCCCGCCAGGGCCTGTCCGGCTGCGCGATCGCCGGCATCATCGCTGCGGTCGTCGGCGTGATCCTGCTTGCCATCCTCGCCATCCTGGCGGCCATCGCGATGCCGGCCTACCAGCAGTATGTGATGCGCTCCAAGACAACGATGGTTTCAGGGCAACTGCTGGGCCTGAAGCATCAGGTGGCCGAGTTCGTCGCCGCCAACCAGCGCTGCCCGATCAATGATGACGAAGGCTTCGGCACCCCGGAAAGCTACGCCAGCGGCGACGTCGCCCAGGTCCACGTAGGCCGTTTTGAAGAGGGGCATTGCGGGCTGGAGGCCTTCCTGCGTGTTCCATCGCATTCACAACTTGACGGCAAAAGCATCTGGCTCGACTACGATATGCAGGCCGACAGCTGGGAATGCAGTTCCGACGTCGACGACAACTACCTGCCGATCGACTGTCGCGGCTGATTGGTAGCGTTCAGAACTTTTACGGGGAAAAAGATGAGCCAGTGGTACTACGCTGATGCCCAGCGCGAGCGGCATGGTCCGATTGAAGCGGATGCGCTCCGCGAAAAATTCCGCGCAGGCGAGATCGACCTGGGCACCCTGGTGTGGCGCGAAGGCATGCAGCAGTGGCAACCGCTCTCGGCCATCGCCGACGAACTGCAGTTGATCACCCAGGCCAGCACCGGCATCGACCTGCGTCAGGACTACGCCGCCATTGAAAGCGGCGAAGCCGTCGTCGCACGGTCTGCCGCAGAGGCAAACTCACCCTACGCCGCACCGGCCAGCCGTCCGCAGGATGTCAATCCCGCTGCCGTGCAGGGCGGCCTGGTCGTGCAGGCCGGCTTCTGGAAGCGCGTGGCCGCCTACTTCATCGACTACGTCATCCTGACCACGTTCACCTACATCGTGCTGATCCCGCTGAGCATCCTCGGCGCGGTTGTCGGCGGTGTATCGGGCGGCTCGGACTCCGCCGCCGGTTCGATCGGCATGTTCCTGACCCTGGGCATCGGCTACCTGATCATCTTCGTCGGCAACCTGATGTATCCAGCATGGATGCACTCCTCCAAGTACCAGGCCACCCTGGGCAAGATGGCGGTGGGCATCAAGGTGGTCCGCAGCAACGGCGAGCGCCTTACCATGGGCCGCGCGGTGGGCCGTTTCTTCGCCTACATCCTCAGCAGCATCACCCTGTGCATCGGCTTTGTGATGGCCGCCTTCACCGAGCGCAAGCAGGCGCTGCACGACATCATCTGCGACACCTTGGTGGTGGACAAGCACGCCTTCACCGATCATCCGGAATGGCAGCAGCAGGGGCTGGGAACGGTCACCATCGTGATCCTGTCGCTGGCCGGCCTGGGCTTGCTTTGCCTGATCGGGCTGTTCGTGCTTCTCGGCATCGCTGCAGCGGGCTTGAACTGACAAATTACCGGGGGCGGCTTGACACGAGCCCCCCCGGCATGATTCCTCTAATAAGGAACCAAGCTGAACGCCCGGGCCGCAACCCGGGCGTCGGCTTATGCACAACCCAAACATCGGCTTCACTATCGTCCCGGTTTAAGCCACCCTAGCGCCCCCACAAGGGCGTTCCGCCCCAAGAATGTACTGACATGCCCAAGCACCTGCTCATCGTCGAATCACCGGCCAAGGCCAAGACGATCAATAAATACCTCGGCAAGGACTACACGGTCCTGGCCTCGTATGGGCATGTGCGTGACCTGGTTCCCAAGGAAGGCGCGGTCGATCCCGAGAACGGGTTCGCCATGCGTTACGACCTGATCGAGAAGAACGAGAAGCACGTCGAAGCCATCGCAAAAGCCGCAAAGGGCGCCGATGACATCCTGCTGGCGACCGACCCGGATCGCGAGGGTGAGGCCATCAGCTGGCATATCGCCGAGATCCTGAAGCAGCGCGGCCTGTCCGACGGCAAGCCGATGCAGCGCGTGGTGTTCACCGAAATCACCCCACGCGCTATCAAGGAAGCGATCGCCCAGCCGCGTGAAATCGCCTCGGACCTGGTTGATGCCCAGCAGGCACGTCGCGCACTTGATTACCTGGTCGGCTTCAACCTGTCGCCGGTGCTGTGGCGCAAGGTGCAGCGCGGCCTGTCCGCCGGCCGCGTGCAGAGCCCCGCGCTGCGCATGATCGTCGAGCGCGAGGAGGAGATCGAAGCCTTCATTTCGCGCGAATACTGGAGCATCGAAGCCGCCTGCGCGCATCCCTCGCAGCACTTCAATGCACGCCTGATCAAGCTGGACGGGCAGAAGTTCGAGCAGTTCACCGTCACCGACGGTGACACCGCCGAGGCCGCGCGCCTGCGCATCCAACAGGCCGCGCAGGGCTCGCTGCACGTCACCGACGTCGCCAGCAAGGAGCGCAAGCGCCGCCCGGCCGCACCGTTCACGACCTCCACGCTGCAGCAGGAAGCCTCGCGCAAGCTCGGCTTCACCACCCGCAAGACCATGCAGGTGGCGCAGAAGCTGTATGAAGGCGTGAACATCGGCGACGAAGGCACGGTCGGCCTGATCTCGTACATGCGTACCGACTCGGTGAGCCTGTCGCAGGATGCGCTGGCCGAGATCCGCGACGTGATTGCCCGCGACTACGGCATCAGTTCGCTGCCGGACAAGCCCAACACCTACACCACTAAATCCAAGAACGCGCAGGAAGCCCACGAAGCCGTGCGCCCGACCTCCGCGTTGCGCACCCCGGCACAGGTAGGCAAGTACCTCACCGACGACGAGCGCAAGCTGTACGAGCTGATCTGGAAGCGCGCCGTCGCCTGCCAGATGATCCCGGCCACCTTGAACACCGTCAGCGTCGACCTGTCGGCCGGCAGCGAGCACGTGTTCCGCGCCAGTGGCACCACCGTGGTGGTGCCCGGCTTCCTTGCCGTGTACGAGGAAGGCAAGGACAGCAAGAGCGCCGAGGACGAGGACGAGGGCCGCAAGCTGCCGCTGATGAAGCCCGGCGACCGCGTGCCACTGGACCGCATCGTCGCCGACCAGCACTTCACCCAGCCGCCGCCGCGCTACACCGAAGCGGCACTGGTCAAGGCGCTTGAGGAATACGGCATCGGCCGTCCGTCCACCTACGCCTCGATCATCCAGACCCTGCTGTTCCGCAAGTACACCGAGATGGAAGGCCGCAGCTTCAAGCCGACCGATGTCGGCCGCGCGGTCAGCAAGTTCCTGTCCAGCCACTTCACCCAGTACGTCGATTACGACTTCACCGCCAAGCTCGAGGACGAGCTGGATGCGGTGTCGCGTGGCGAGGAAGAGTGGGTGCCGCTGATGGAACGCTTCTGGGGCCCGTTCAAGGAGCTGGTCACCGACAAGAGCGAATCGCTGGACCGCACCGATGCCGGCAGCGCGCGTGTGCTCGGCCCCGACCCGGTCAGCGGCAAGGATGTCACCGCCCGTATCGGCCGCTTCGGCCCGATGGTGCAGATCGGCACCGTCGAAGACGAGGAGAAGCCCAAGTTCGCCTCGCTGCAGCCGGGCCAGAGCATCTACTCGATCACGCTGGACGAGGCACTGAAGCTGTTCGACATGCCGCGCAAGCTTGGCGCCGACGCCAATGGCGAGGAAGTCACCGTCGGCATCGGCCGCTTCGGTCCGTTCGCCAAGCGCGGCAGCACCTATGCCTCGCTGACCAAGGAAGACGACCCGTACAAGATCGACCTGGCCCGCGCCGTGTTCCTGATCGAAGAGAAGGAAGAGATCGCGCGCAACCGCATCATCAAGGAGTTCGAGGGTTCGGACATCCAGGTGTTGAACGGTCGCTTCGGCCCGTACATCAGCGACGGCAAGATGAACGGCAAGATCCCCAAGGACCGCGAGCCGGCCTCGCTGACCCTGGCTGAAGTCGAGCAGTTGATGGCCGAAACCGGCAAGCCGGTGCGCAAGGGCTTCGGCAAGAAGGCGGCCAAGAAGACCACGGTCAAGAAGGAAGCCGCGCCGAAGAAGGCCGCCGCAAAGAAGGCCCCGGCCAAGAAGGCGGCAACCAAGAAAGCAGCGACCAAGAAGACCGCAGCGAAGAAGGCCACCAAGAAAACCGTCGCCAAGAAGGCTGTGAAGAAGTCGGCCGCCGACGACGCACCGCCGTTCTGATCCTGCACTTCCTTCTCCCTCCGGGAGAAGGTGCCCGAAGGGCGGAAGAGGGTCGGCTTTACCACCGAATACAGGAAGCAGCTTTACTGCTGCTTTCATCTCCCCTCCCCCGCCAACAAGCGGATAATCAGCACCACCCGCAGCAGGCCGCCCACCGGGCGGCCTTTGCTTTGCGTCCTTTCGCGGACCAGCGCCATCGAACGCACTGGCCCTCCAACGGTGCTGACCATGCTCGAACTCGACCTGCACAGCGTCGTCCCAGCCCTCAAGGCTGGCGGCGTGATCGCCTACCCGACCGAAGCGGTCTGGGGCCTGGGCTGTGACCCCTCCAACGAAACCGCGGTGATGAAGCTGCTGGCGCTGAAGCAGCGCCCGGTCGAGAAAGGCATGATCCTGATCGCCGCCAGCCCGGCGCAGTTGGAGGGTTGGGTGCAGCTGGATGCCTTGGCAGACGATCGCCGGCAAGCGGTGCTGGAAAGCTGGCCCGGCGCCAACACCTGGATCGTGCCGGCCGGCCCACGCGCCCCACGCTGGATCACCGGCGAGCACACCGGCATCGCCGTACGGGTCACTGCGCATCCACTGGTACAGGCCCTGTGCGAGGCCTGGGGCGGCCCGCTGGTATCGACCAGTGCCAACCTCGCCGGCGAGCCGCCAGCGCGCTCCCGTGAGCAGCTGGACCCTGCCCTGCTGGCCTTGCTGGATGACCTGCTGGATGGCGCCACCGGCGGCCTGGCCCAGCCCACTCGCATCCGCGTGGCCGCCACCGGCGAAGTCCTGCGCGACTGAAAAGCCGAAAAGCCAACCCCTCCCCAGCCCTCCCCTTGGCTTCGCCAAAGGGAGGGGGCGAAAACGTAGTGCCGAGCCATGCTCGGCAAGGGGCTTCACCGGTAGCGCCTCAGCCGAACATGGCTCGGCGCTACAGGAGTGTTCCCAGC
>NZ_JASCOR010000350.1 GCF_029959445.1 Stenotrophomonas sp. PS02298
GCCGCGCCGATGGTAGTGCAGCCTAAGCTGTGCGAGAGTAGGTCATCGTCAGGGTTTTATCTAAGAACCCCGCTGCTCATGCAGCGGGGTTTGTCTTTTTATGTAAGCCAGGCGTTTTTGAGCCTGGGTTAGCTCAACAATTTCACGAAGAACCTCAAGTTCATCAAATAAGGTGTTGACGGAAACAAAAAGCCTGCCATAATAGGCGGCTCGCTTCGACGAAAAGCCCTCGGGCTCAACCTTGAAGCCGCCGAGTCAACAACCTCTCAAAAAAGGTGTTGACGAAGCAGAAAAGCCG
>NZ_JASCOR010000351.1 GCF_029959445.1 Stenotrophomonas sp. PS02298
CTCTCCCGTAAACGGGAGAGGGGCCTGTAGTGCCGAGCCATGCTCGGCAGAGGCTTTCCCGGTGAAGCCTCAAAAGCCAACCCCTCCCCAGCCCTCCCCTTGGCCTGCGGCCAAAGGGAGGGAGCCAGGCGTAGTGCCGAGCCATGCTCGGCAGGGGCTTTCCCGGTAAAGCCCCAAAAGCCCCCTCACCCCAACCCCTCTCCCGTAAACGGGAGAGGGGCCTGTAGTGCCGAGCCATGCTCGGCAGAGGCTTTCCCGGTGAAGCCTCAAAAGCCAACCCCTCCCCAGCCCTCCC
>NZ_JASCOR010000352.1 GCF_029959445.1 Stenotrophomonas sp. PS02298
GCCGAGCATGGCTCGGCACTACGCCCCCTCCCTTGCGCGTAGCGAAGGGGAGGGTTGGGGAGGGGTGGCTCTTCGCTGGCTGGTCCAGTTGGAGCTTCGCGGCTGATGGCCCGAGGCCACCCAGCGCTGCTCCAACAAAAGCGCAGAGCGAAGGTGCTCGGGTTGCCGGCAAAGCCCCTGCCGAGCATGGCTCGGCACTACAGGTCGATTGGTTTGGCTTGGAAGGCCCCTGCCGAGCATGGCTCGGCACTACAGGTCGGTTGGTTTGGCTTGGAAGGCCCCTGCCGAGCATGG
>NZ_JASCOR010000353.1 GCF_029959445.1 Stenotrophomonas sp. PS02298
AGAACATGATCACCGGTGCTGCCCAGATGGACGGCGCGATCCTGGTCTGTTCGGCTGCTGACGGCCCGATGCCGCAGACCCGCGAGCACATCCTGCTGTCGCGTCAGGTCGGCGTGCCGTACATCGTTGTGTTCCTGAACAAGGCCGACATGGTTGACGATGCCGAGCTGCTGGAACTGGTCGAAATGGAAGTCCGCGAGCTGCTGAGCAAGTACGACTTCCCGGGCGACGACACCCCGATCGTGCACGGTTCGG
>NZ_JASCOR010000354.1 GCF_029959445.1 Stenotrophomonas sp. PS02298
CCGAACCGTGCACGATCGGGGTGTCGTCGCCCGGGAAGTCGTACTTGCTCAGCAGCTCGCGGACTTCCATTTCGACCAGTTCCAGCAGCTCGGCATCGTCAACCATGTCGGCCTTGTTCAGGAACACGACGATGTACGGCACGCCGACCTGACGCGACAGCAGGATGTGCTCGCGGGTCTGCGGCATCGGGCCGTCAGCAGCCGAACAGACCAGGATCGCGCCGTCCATCTGGGCAGCACCGGTGATCATGTTCT
>NZ_JASCOR010000355.1 GCF_029959445.1 Stenotrophomonas sp. PS02298
CATGCTGGTAGGCAGCGGCATCGCCGCGCACCGAGAAGTCGCCTTGTGCGGCGGCGCCGGCCAGGCGCTTGATCTCGTTGTTGATCGCCGACAGGCTGGCCTTGACCGCATCCACGGTCTCGGTGATGACGGCCTTCTCGCCGGGCAGGCGTTCGATATCGACGGACAGATCGCCATTGGCATAGCGCTTGATGATCTCCAGCGCGGACAGCAGCATCTGGATGTGCGAAGCGACCAGCGCGTTGCTTTCCTTGA
>NZ_JASCOR010000356.1 GCF_029959445.1 Stenotrophomonas sp. PS02298
GGGGGGGGGGGGGGGGGGGGGGGGGGGGGGGGGGGGGGGGGGGGGGGGGGGGGGGGGGGGGGGGGGGGGGGGGGGGGGGGGGGGGGGGGGGGGGGGGGGGGGGGGGGGGGGGGGGGGGGGGGGCGGGGGGGGGGGGGGGGGGGGGGGGGGGGGGGGGGGGGGGGGGGGGGGGGGGGGGGGGGGGGGGGGGGGGGGGGGGGGGGGGGGGGGGGGGGGGGGGGGGGGGGGGGGGGGGGGGGGGGGGGGGGGGG
>NZ_JASCOR010000357.1 GCF_029959445.1 Stenotrophomonas sp. PS02298
GACGATGCCACGCACGAGGCGGTAGCGATTGAGGTGGAGCGGGCGATCTCCGGCTACGGCGTGGCACGGGTGCTGGCCCGGCTGGCACTGACCCGAGGTCTGCCGCAGGTGATCCGGACCGACAACGGCAAGGAGTTCTGCGGCAAGGCGATGGTGGCATGGGCCTACGAGCGAGGCGTGCAGTTGCGTTTGATCCAGCCAGGAAAGCCAAATCAGAACGCCTATATCGAGAGTTTCAATGGCCGCCTACG
>NZ_JASCOR010000358.1 GCF_029959445.1 Stenotrophomonas sp. PS02298
GACGATGCCACGCACGAGGCGGTAGCGATTGAGGTGGAGCGGGCGATCTCCGGCTACGGCGTGGCACGGGTGCTGGCCCGGCTGGCACTGACCCGAGGTCTGCCGCAGGTGATCCGGACCGACAACGTGCTAACTCTGGAGTCAAGCTAAAGTTGATGGCGAGTCGACGCACAGGTCCCATTAGCACCTGTTCTTCTATGGCCGCATGCAACTTCGCACAAAGTCC
>NZ_JASCOR010000359.1 GCF_029959445.1 Stenotrophomonas sp. PS02298
CCAACATGATCATCCTCCACAACGTGGAAGGCATGAGCCGGACCTTGGCCGAGATGAGGAAGGAGGGGATTGAACTGACGCCCGAGATCCTGGCCGGCCTGTCGCCTTATCGGACCAGCCACATCAATCGCTTCGGCGATTACCACCTGGATCTTGAAAGGGAAGTGGCGCCGCTGAGCTACACAGCCAAGGTGCTTGAACAGACCCCATAGATGGGGAGAACCT
>NZ_JASCOR010000035.1 GCF_029959445.1 Stenotrophomonas sp. PS02298
GCCATGCTCGGCAGAGGCTCTACCGGTAAAGCCCCTGCCGAGCATGGCTCGGCACTACCGCTCCCTCCCTTGCGCGTAGCGCAGGGGAGGGTTGGGGAGGGGTGCTTTTGTGCTGTTGCCGTGGCTGTTGCTTCATCAGCTTCGCGGCCTACGCCGCTCCTACAAGGCCGTTGGCGGTTAGAATCTGCCATTCATTCTGTCGTTGGTAGTTGCCGTGAACCCGATGCGCATCCTGCTGCTGTCTTCCTGCCTGTTTGTCGGCGGCATCGCCTCGGCGGCCAATGACCTGCCCGGCGGTGGCATCGATCCGGAAGCGCTGTCGCGGCATGTACGCATCCTCGCCTCGGACGAGTTCGAAGGCCGTGCCCCGGCCTCGGCCGGTGAGCAGCGTACCGTGGACTATCTGGTCGATGAGTTCCGCAAGGCCGGCCTGCAGCCGGGTGGCAAGGACGGCAGCTGGGTGCAGGAGGTACCGCTGGTCCGTGCAACGGTGGACGGCCAGGTGCAGGCCAGCCTGAGCTTGAACGGCAAGTCGCAGCCGCTGGTCAACGGTGAGGACATTACATTGCAGAGCCTGAGCCCGTTCGGCGTGGTCGACCAGCAGGACACGCCGCTGGTGTTCATCGGCTATGGCATCTCCGCGCCGGAACGGCATTGGGACGATTACAAGGGTCTGGACCTGAGCGGCAAGATCGCCGTCGTGCTGATCAACGATGCCGACTTCGAGACCGAAGCGCCGGGTGCGTTCGACGGCAAGGCGGTCACCTATTACGGCCGCTGGACCTACAAGTTCGAGGAAGCCGCACGGCGCGGTGCCGAGGGCGTGCTGATCGTGCACGAGACCGCTCCGGCCGCCTATCCGTGGGCGACCGTGAAGGCGTCCGGTACTTCGCCGCTGTTCGATATCGAGCGCAGCAACGACGAGGCACAGGCTGCGCATACGCCGGTACGCGGCTGGATGCAGCGGGCCCTGGCTGAGCGCATCTTCAGCGCTGCTGGCCTCGATTTCGAGACCGAGAAACGCAAGGCGATGAAGGCTGACTTCCGTCCCGTCGAGCTCGGCGACGCCAGTCTCACCACCAGCTTCTGGGTCAAGCGTGAGCGCGTGGTCACCCGTAACGTGGTGGCCAAGCTGGAAGGCAGCAGCCATCCGCAGGAATCGGTGATCTTCTCCGCGCACTGGGATGCCTTCGGTATCGGTCAGCCGGACGCAAGCGGCCAGACCGTGCGCCACGGTGCCATCGACAACGCCACCGGCGTGGCCTCGGTGCTGGAGCTCGGCCGCGTGTTCGCTGCCGGCGCGCGCCCGCAGCGCTCGCTGTACTTCATCGCGTTGACGGCGGAAGAGAAGGGCCTGCTCGGTGCCAGCTATTACGCCGCGCACCCGCTGGCACCGCTGGAGACCACCGCAGCGGTATTGAACATCGAGATGTTCAGCCCGGACGGCGAAACCGCCGACATCGCGACCTGGGGCAATGGCCGGGTTTCGCTGGAAGACGATGTGCAGCGCATTGCCCAGGCGCGTGGCCGTCGCTGGTCACCGGATCCGAACCTGGAGGCCGGCTTCTTCTACCGCGCCGATCACTTTGCCTTTGCCCGCAAGGGCGTGCCGGCGATCACCGTCGGCGCCGGCCTGGACAAGCTGGATGGTGGTGTTGCCGCCGGCCGCGCGCTGCGTGATGCCTATTTCGCCAAGTGCTACCACCAGGCCTGCGACGCGTGGTCGCCGCAGTGGGATGCGCGTGGCTTGGCTGCCGACACCTTGTTGGTCTACGACATGGGTCTGGAGCTGGCCAACAGCCGGAAGTGGCCCACCTGGCAGAAGGGTGCGGAGTTCGAGGCTGCACGTGAAGCGAGTGATGCTGCTCGGCGTTGAATGATGTTGCCCGGCGCTGAGCGATGAGAAGACCGGCGGACTGAGTCCGCCGGTTTTTTTCTCTCATCCAAGCACAAAGCCACGTCAGCTCCGTTGCTTGCACAGCCTTACCGCCGCGTACCGTCCAGCCAGTTCGGCCCCTTGTTCTTCAGGAAGAACACATACACCACCAGCGATACCGCAATCACCGCGGTGACATAGATCGCAAACGTATCCACATGCCCGGTCTTCAGCGCGCCCTGATACAGCAACGGTGCCGTGCCGCCAAAAAGTGAATTGGCCATCGCATAGCCAAAGCCAACACCCAGCGCACGCACATGCGTGGGGAACAGCTCGGCCTTCACAACCGCGTTGATCGAGGTGTAGCCGGTGAGGATGACGAAGCCGACTGCCAGTACAAGGAAGGCCATCAGCGGATCATGCTGCTGCGGCAGCTGGGTGATCATGTACCAGCTGTAGAGCACGCCGCCGACGCCGAAGAACACCAGCAGGCTCTTTCGGCCGACGATGTCCGACAGCCAACCGCCCACCGGCTGCAGCAGCATCAAAAAGGTCAGCACGCCCAGGTTGATCACGGTGCCGGTCATCACGTCATTGCCGGCGAACGCGCCCTGGATCATCTTCGGCCCGTTCACCGAGTAGGTGTAGAACGCCACCGTGCCACCGGCGGTGATCAGGAAGCACAACAGCAACGGTCGCCATTGATGCACGAACAGCTCGTACATCGAGCCGGACGCCTTGGCGCGGCCATCCTTCGCGGCTTCGATGGAATCGGAGGTCAGTGATTCGTCCATGCTCCGGCGCAACCAGAACACCACGATGGCGGCAATGCCGCCGATGCCGAAGGCGATGCGCCAGCCCCAGGCGGAAATCTCGGGCTTGTCCCACAGCAGCAACATGCCGAGCAGGGTCAGTTGCGCCAGTACGTGGCCGCCAACCAGGGTGACGTAGTGGAACGAGGACAGGAAGCCGCGCCGGCCGGGAATCGCGGCTTCGGACATGTAGGTGGCGCTGGTGCCGTACTCGCCACCGGTGGCGAAACCCTGTGCCAGCCGCGCGAACAACAGGATCAGCGCCGCCGCGCCACCGATCTGCGCGGCGGTCGGGGTGATCGCGATCAGGAACGAGCAGGCTGCCATCACTGTCACCGATACCGTCAGTGCGCGGCGGCGGCCGTAGCGGTCGGCGAAGCGGCCGAAGTACCAGGCACCGATCGGGCGCATCAGGAAGGTGGCCGCGAAGATCGCCCACACGTAGATGGTGGAGTTCTTGTCGGCTGCCGAGAAGAACTGCGACTCGAAGTACACCGCGAACACCGAGTACACATAGACGTCATACCACTCGACCAGATTGCCGGCCGAACCTTTCAAGGTATTGGAGATGGAGCGGCGCAGGGCGACGCGGTCGGAAGCTGCCGGTGCGCTGGCGGTGGAGGTGTTCATGCAGGAGCTGTCCTCGCTTGAGGGCCAAGGGCCGGGCGATGCACGCCGTGGTGGCGTGGCGGTTGCCTCCACGCTAACCCAGCGCGTGTATGGATGATGTAGGTAGCTTGCCAAACGAATACAGCATGCTGTTTTTCAGACTGATCTCGGCGCCGCTGTGCCCTAGAATTCACCTTCCCCCGAATGGTGGCACCGCCTCATGTCCTCCCCCGTATCCACGCCGGCTGCTCCTCCCAGGGGTGGCCTTGTCGTTTTGGCCTTGTTCCTGGTCTACGTGGTGTGGGGGTCGACCTATCTCGGCATTCATCTGGCGCTGGAAAGCGGGCTGCCGCCGCTGACGGTCATCTCCGGCACGCGCTTCCTGCTCGCCGGCAGCCTGCTCTATGCCTTCCTGCGCTGGCGTGGCGTCGCCGCGCCGACCCGCGCGCAGTGGAAGACCGTGGCGGTGATGGGGGTGTGCCTGCTGTTCCTCGGCAATGGCATGGTGGTGCTGGCCGAGCGCGATGTGTCATCCGGTCTGGCAGCGGTGGCGGTGGCCTCGGTACCGTTGTGGATGGCGCTGTTCTCGGCCATCCGTGGCGAGAAGGCCACGCTTGGCGAGTGGCTGGGCATCGCCATCGGTTTCGTCGGCGTGGTCTGGCTCAATGCCGGCAGCAGCCTGACCGCGACGCCTACCGGGCTGATCCTGTTGCTGATCGCGCCGCTGGGCTGGGCCGGTGGCTCGATCTGGTCGCGCGGCCGCGACCTGCCATCGCCGTTCATGACTGCCGCCGGGCAGATGCTGTGCGGTGGCGTGGTGCTGATCAGCGTCGGCCTGCTGCGTGGCGAACGCATCAGCGCGCTGCCCAACCTGCAGGGCCTGTTGTCGGTGAGCTACCTGACCGTGTTCGGTTCGATCATCGCCTTCACCGCCTACGTGTGGCTGTTGCACAACGTGCGCCCGGTGCTGGCCAGCAGCTATGCCTACGTCAATCCGGTGATCGCCGTGGCGTTGGGCGCGTGGATCGCGCATGAGCGTTTCAGCGTTTCCGATCTTGGCGCGATGGCGGTGATCCTGGCCGGCGTCGTGGTCATCACCCTTGCAAGGCTGCGTCGCGCATGAACAGCAACAGCGAAACCCGCAACGGCCTCTGGGCCACCACCCTGGCCTTCGTCATCTGGGGCCTGTTCCCGCTGTACTGGCACCTGCTCAAGGAGGTGCCCTCGTTCCTGATCATTGCCCACCGCATCGTCTGGAGCGCGGTGCTGCTGGTTGGCGGCCTGGGCATCCTGCGCGGCTGGGGCTGGTTGACCGAGGTATGGGCAACGCCGCGGCGGTTCTGGCTGCTGGGCCTGTCCAGCCTGCTGATCGCGCTGAACTGGAGCCTGTACATCTGGGCGGTGAACGCCGGCCACGTGGTCGAGACCAGTCTTGGCTACTTCATCAACCCGCTGCTGAGCGTGCTGCTCGGGGTGATGGTGCTGGGTGAGCGGCTCGGCAAGCTGCAGTGGTTGGCGGTGGCGCTGGCAGCGCTGGGCGTGGCCTGGCTGACCTGGCAGAGCGGGCGCCCGCCGTGGATCGCGATTGGCCTGTCCATCACCTTTGGCCTGTATGGCCTGCTGCGCAAGCTGGTGGTTGTCGATGCGGTGAGCGGTCTGGGTGTGGAGAGCCTGTTCATGGTGGCACCGGCGCTGGCTTATGTGATCTGGGCCGAGGCCGGTCATGGCGGCGGTTTCATTTCCGGCTGGGGCGTCGGCAACGATGTACTGCTGGTGCTGGCCGGTGCGGTCAGCGCGATCCCGCTGATTGCCTTCGCCTTCGGCGTGCGGCGGGTGCCCCTGACGGTGGTCGGCCTGCTGCAGTACATCGCGCCGACCCTGCAGTTCCTGGTCGGTGTGCTGGTGTTCCGCGAGGCCTTCAATGCCAACCAGCTGGTCGGCTTCTGCCTGATCTGGGCCGGGCTGGTGGTGTTCGCGGTGGCCGGTGTGCGCAAGGCACGGATGGCGCGTGTGGCCTCGCCGACGGCGTAAGCAGCACGCCTCGTAGCTCGGGTAAGCGCAGCGCACCCGGGGCTGTTGGCGCATAGGGTAATGGCCGCCGTATCTCCTGCTCCCGGGTGCGCTGCGCTTACCCGGGCTACGCCACTCAGCGGTTGATGACGGCTTCGATGCGGTGCCCGTCCGGGTCGATCAGAAACGCCGCGTAGTAATGCGCGCCATAGTCCGTGCGCAGGCCCGGCGCGCCGTTGTCGCTGCCGCCGATGGCCAGCGCGCTCGCATGGAAGCGATCAACCGCAGGACGATCCGGCGCGGCGAAGGCCAGATGAAAGCCAGCACTTGCGGCGCTGGCGTCATCGCGCAGTTTCAGGCAGAACAGATCTTCATCGTCGACGAGGCCATAGCCGATGGCGGTGTCGTCCTCGAATACACGTCGGAAGCCCAGCGCGCCCAGTGCGGCATCGTAGAACGCGCCGCTCAGGGCGAGGTCGCGTACCGGGAAGGAAACGTGGTGCAGCATTTCAAGCGACCTGCGGGTTGGCGGGGAAGTGCTGACGTTAGCGGCTCTGCATCAACGTGTCTGCTGCTGATTGGCGTGTAGCGCCGTACAGGTGCCAACACAAACAAGAACGGCGCCCAAAGGCGCCGTTCTGTTTTGCGATCAGCAGCAGCTTACTTGGCCGTGCTGCTGTCCTTGTTCTTCATCATCGCGTCGCGGTTGGCCTTGAACGGGTTGCCTTCGTACCAGTTCGGCCACGCATCGCCGCCGGCCAGCTGCTGGCCAACGCCGTACAGCAGTTCCAGGTCCTCGACGACGCCGTCGAGCTTCCAGGTGGCCGGATCGTACTCGTCCTTCGGGCCGTGGTAACGGTCCTTGCCATAGGCTTCGGCGGCACGCTTGCCAGCCTCGACGCCGCCGTCGATCAGGTCTTCGCCGCCATCGGCATACAGTGCCGGCACGCCGGCCTTGGCGAAGTTGAAGTGATCGGAGCGGAAGTAGAAGCCGCTCTGCACCGAGCTTTCCGCATGCAGGGTACGGCCCTGCTTGGCGGCCAGCGGCTTGAGCAGGTCTTCCAGCTCGGAGCTGCCGAAGCCGGTGACAGTGAGGTCACGCGCGCGGCCATTGACCGACATCGCATCGATGTTGATCACGCCGGCAATCTTGTCCAGCGGGAAGGTCGGGTGGTTCACGTAGTACTGCGAACCGAGCAGGCCCGATTCCTCCAGCGTCACCGCCAGGAACACCACCGAGCGTTCCGGCGGGGTCTGCTGGTGCGCCATCGCATCGGCCACTTCAAGAATGCCGGCCACGCCGGTCGCGTTGTCGACCGCACCGTTGTAGATGTTGTCGCCTTCCTCGCCCTCATGCTTGCCCAGGTGGTCCCAGTGCGCCATGTACAGCACGGCTTCGTCGGCACGCTTGCTGCCCGGCAGTACGCCGACCACGTTGCGCGATTTCTTCTGAGCGATGGTGCTCTTCAGGTCCAGCGACAGGCTGGCGTTGAGCGGTGCCGGCTTGAAGCCGCGCTTGCTGGCGTCCTTGTAGGCCTTGTCCAGGTCCAGCCCGGCATCGGCGAACAGCTTGCGTGCGGCCTCGGCGCTGAGCCAGCCCTGTGCCTGCAGGCGCGGCTGGCTGTCTTCTGCTGCGGGCAGGTCGTATTGCGCACCGCCCCAGGAGTTCTTCACCACATCCCAGCCATAGGAAGCGCCGGCGCTGTCGTGCACGATCAACGCGGCGGCAGCGCCCTTGCGTGCGGCTTCCTCGAACTTGTAGGTCCAGCGCCCGTAATAGGTCATGCGCTTGCCATCGAACAACTTGGCGTCGTCGGTGTGGAAGCCCGGGTCGTTGACGAACATCACCACCGTCTTGCCCTTCCAATCCTGGCCGGTGTAGTCGTTCCAGTTCTGCTCGGGTGCATCCACGCCGTAACCAACGAAGACCAGATCGCTGTTGTCGATCTTGATTTCCGGCTGGCCGCTGCGGGTGCCGATCACCATGTCGGTGCCGAACACCAGGTCACGGCTGGCCTGGCCCTGCTGGATCTTCAGCACGGTGCTCGGATCTGCCGTGGTTTCGGTCATCGGCACTTCCTGGAACCAGCTGTCGCCGTTGCCCGGCTGCAGGCCGATGCGCTGCATCTGGTCGCGGATGTAGTTGACCGTCAGTTCTTCGCCGTTGCTGCCGGGGGCGCGGCCTTCGAATTCATCCGAGGCCAGCGTCTTCACCAGTTCGCCGAAGTCGGCGGCATTGATGCCACCGGCAAAGGTGTGGGCCGGCGGCGGTGCAGGGGCGGGCGCGGAAGACGCCGGTACCGGGGCCTCCTGCTTGCAGGCGGCCAGGGCCGCGGTCGCGGCCAGGCACAACAACAGTTTGCGATGCATGAGAACTCCGGGTTGCAAGATCGAACCCGGATTCTAGGCAGGATTGGCCTGCAATGCGCGTTCAGCGTGGCGCGGTTTCGCTATCGAAACGTTGTGGCGTGGCCCCGGTCACAGGACCGATCTTCGCCGAGTCGTGCACCAGCAGCACGACCTCACGCTCGAACACCAGCGAGCCTTCGACCACGGCATTCGGGCCGATGACGATCCGCGGCTTGCGCGGCGCGGTCAGCGAGATGCCGAACGAGGGACGATTGACCTTGATGCCGCCTTTGACAACTGAATCAATGCCAACGGTGATGTCGCCGTTGACGGTTTCGATGTCGCCACCGAGCTGCGCGGCGACCAGGCCGATGCTGCCGTTGACGGTTTCGATATTGCCGCCGATGCGGCTGCCGCGATCCACATAGATGCCGCCGTTCACCGTATCCAGGCCGTGGGTAAGCACCAGGTTGCGGCCGCCGTGGATCCCGCCGTTGACGGTTTCGATGCTGTGCGCCTGCACATTGTCTTCCGTGCGCACGCTGCCATTGACGGTCTCGACGCTGTTGGCCTGCACACCGGAAGCCAGCTGGATGCTGCCATTGACGGTTTCCAGGTCGCCATAGGTGTTGCCGGCCTGGGTCTGGATGCTGCCATTGACCTTGCTGATGTCGTCGGCGGCCAGCGCCAATGGGGCATTTGCGCTCAGCAGCAGAAGTAGAAATAGACGTTTCATGAGATCTCCACTGTGGAAATGCCGATGGACTGGGCGGCATGGCACCACGCTTGGGTACAATCCGCATCTGCCTGAAGTCACTGGAACCTCTTTGCGCCAGCCCAGTCACCAGCCCCGTTCCCGACGACCTGCGGCCCTGTCGCCATCGTGCGGTGCTTGCCTGTTGATGCTGGGCGCGCTGTTGGCTGGTCCATTATCGGCGCAGAACAGCTCGCGCGATACCGAGAAGAAGCTGCAGCAGCTGCGTGGTGAGATCAAGAGTGTTTCGCAGGAACGACGCCAGCTGGAAGGGCAGCGCGGTGAAGCAAGCCAGCGCCTGCGCGAGGCCGACCAGAAGGTCGCCCGCAGCGGCCGCGCGGTGGCCGAGGCCGAGGCGGCGGTGCAGCGCGAACAGCAGTCATTGGCGGCCCTGCAGCAACGCCGGGCCACGCTGGAAAGCGGCTTGGCCCAGCAGCGCCAGCAACTGGCAACGTTGCTGCGAGGCGCCTACCAGCTGGGCAACCACGCGCCATTGAAGCTGCTGCTGTCGCAGGACAGCGTGGCCGACGCCAATCGCGAACTGGCCTACCACCGCTACCTGCAGCGCGAGCGCGCCAGGGCAATTACCGGCCTGACCACCGACCTGCAGGCGCTGACCAGCACCGAGCAGCAGATCGTCGCGCGCAGCAAGGAACTGGAGCAGGCCCGCGAACAGCAACGCCAGCAGGCCGCAGCGCTGGCCCAGGACCGCCGCCAGCGCGCCAGCGTGTTGAGCGAACTGGATACCCGCTATCAGGATCGCAGCGAGCGCGAGAAGGCCTTGGGCAAAGACGCGCGCGCGCTGGAGCAGGTGCTGGCCAGCCTGCGTGCCGCGGCTGCCCGTGCCGAAGCCGAGCGCCGCGCGGCCGCCCGTCGCGCTGCCGAACAGGCGCGGGCAGCCGCTGCCAATAACAGCGGCTCCACCCGCAGCCCGGCCCGGGCTGCAGCGGGCAAGGTGCCACCGCGGGTGGTCGCCAATGCGCCGGCGCCACGGGTTGGCGGTCTGGGTTGGCCACTGTCGGGCAATCTGCTGGCCCGTTACGGCGGTCGCCTGCCAGATGGCCGCAACAGCGCCGGCGTGCTGATCGGCGCGCCGGTGGGTAGCACCGTCACCGCCGTGGCTGACGGTACGGTGGTGTTCTCCGACTGGATGACCGGTTACGGGATGATCCTGATCGTCGATCACGGCAACGGCTACATGAGCCTGTACGCGCACAACGACACCTTGCTGAAGGACGCCGGCGCCAGCATCAAGCGTGGCGATGCGGTGGCGAAGGTTGGCAACTCCGGTGGCCAGGGTGTGACCGCGCTGTATTTTGAACTGCGTCGCAACGGCCAGCCGGTGGATCCCTCGACCTGGCTGCAGCGGCAGTAACGCCCGCTGAGCGCTGGCGCAGCGGGCTGCGTCGATTCAACAAGAATTTAGCCGGGCTTCGCGCATAATCGGGTCCAGCGCGGTTATTGCGCATCCGTAATCTCATGGAGTGGTTCATGCGTGTAGCCCGTCTTGCTGCTGCCCTGCTGTTGGCCCTGTCACCGGCTGTTGCATTGGCCCAGAGCGCCCCGGACAAGGTGTCCAAGGCGGACGATCCCGATGCCAAGGAATCGGTCACCTCACGCGTACCCCTGGACGAGATCCGCCGCTTCGTCGGTGTCTACAACGCCGTGCGTGCGGCCTACGTTGATCCGGTGGATGACAAGAAGCTGATGCAGTCCGCCGTGCGCGGCCTGTTGCTGGAGCTGGATCCGCACAGTACCTACTTTGACAAGGAAGATGCCGAGGCCTTCGACGAGCAGACCAATGGTGCCTACGAAGGCATCGGCGTGGAAGTACTGCAGCAGGACAACACCTTGAAGGTGGTGTCGCCGATCGACGACACCCCGGCCGCGCGTGCCGGGCTGAAGGCAGGCGACCTGATCGTGGCCATCGACGGCACCCCGATCAACGCCATCGATGCCAGCGAACCTTTGCGCGGCAAGGCCGGCAGCAGCGTGGTGCTGACCATCGCCCGCGGCGAACAGAAGCCCTTCGATGTCACCGTGATGCGCGAGACCATCCGCGTCACCAGCGTGCGCAGCAAGATGCTGGAGCCTGGTTATGGCTACATCCGTATCAGCACCTTCCAGGCCGATACCGGTGCCGACTTCCAGAAGCAGTTGAACCAGTTGCAGGCGCAGGCCGGTGGCAAGTTGAAGGGCCTGGTGCTGGACCTGCGCAGCAATCCGGGTGGCCTGCTCACTGCTGCCGTGCAGGTGGCGGATGATCTGCTGGAAAGGGGCGGCATCGTCAGTACCCGCGGCCGTATCTCGATCAGCGATGCCAGGTTCGACGCCACCCCGGGCGACCTGCTCAAGGGCGCGCCGATGGTGGTGTTGGCCGACGCTGGCTCGGCCAGTGCTTCGGAAGTGTTGGCCGGCGCCCTGCGTGACAACGGTCGTGCCCGCGTGGTCGGCAGCCGCACCTTCGGCAAGGGCTCGGTGCAGACCGTGCTGCCGCTGGACAACGGCGACTCGGTCAAGCTGACCACCGCGCGCTACTACACCCCGAGCGGGCGCTCGATCCAGGCCACCGGCATCCTGCCGGATGTGGAACTGACGCCGGATCCGGCTGACGCGGTCAACGACCTGCCGGCCAGCCTGAGCGACTACAGCGAAGCCAAGCTGCCCGGCCATCTGCGTGGTGATGACGAAGCGGTGGGTAGCAAGGCCGGCGTGGTGTTGCCGGGCGATGCCCCGATCCAGTCCGCCCTGCAGGAGCTCAAGCACCCCGGCTCGGTAGCAGCGGCGCAGGCTGCAGCGGCGGCAAAGGCGAAGCCAGCTGCAGAAGCGAAGCCTGTTGCACCGGCGGAGGCCGCGAAGCCGGCAGAGACCACGAAGCCGGAAGCCCAGGAAAAGCCAGCAACGGAAGACAAGCCTCTGTAGTGCCGAGCCATGCTCGGCATGGGCTTCACCGGTAAGGCCTCAGCCGGACATGGTTCGGCTCTACCTCAACACCCGCCCACCCGCGATCTGATGGATCGCGGGCTTCGCGGCTTACGCCGCTCCCACTAAAAGAACAGGCAGGGCTAGAAGCCCTTGCGCTTGCGCAGGCGCCGGGCAATCGCCGCACGCACATACAGCCCGTAAGCCACGCCAAACAGAAAGCCGGCCACATGTGCCGACCAGGCCACCATGCCGAAGCTGGGGCCGATATAGGCGAACACCACCTGCAGGGCTGCCCACACGCCGATCAGCAGGAACGCCGGCGCACGCACGAATTCCAGGAACAAACCCAGTGGTAGCACCACGCCCAGCTTGGCGCTTGGGAACAGGGTCAGATACGCGCCCATCAGCGCCGACACCGCGCCGCTTGCACCGATGATGGTGCGCTCCGGTGAGCCGATCACATACAGCGCGGCGAGGTTGGCGATGGCACCGCCAAACAGGAACAGCAGCAGCAGGCGCCACGGCCCCAGCACCCGCTCGGCGGGCAGGCCGAAGATCAGCAGGAACACCAGGTTGCCCAGCAGATGTGACCAATCGGCATGCAGGAACAGCGCGGTGAACAACCTTAATACGCTGCCATCGCGTAATGCCGCCCACCACTCCTGGCCGCTGCCCAGGCCGGTGGCCAGCGCACCCCAGTCCAGCCACAACGAGCGTCGCGCCTCATCCGGCCGTGAGATGGACCAGAGGAAGGCGGCCAGCAAGGTCAGGCACAGCAAGGGCACCGCCCAGCGCAGGCCTGACTTATTTCTGGAAGGAATGGAGACGAACATGAGTGCGGAAGCCTAACCCGGGACTGCCCGGTGCGGGCTGGGAATATGTCTTACGTCGTTATTGTTTAGTTAACGAGCGTGGGTGATACTGCATACGGCGTCGTATGTCGGGAGGGGACTCCGGCGCACTGTCAAGTAGCTTGCTGCTTGGGAGTGCAGGCGCAAAACGACCATTACCGTTTACGGAGAGAGCTTCCACCATGACCGCTTCTGCTATTGCTCGCGTAACTGCCCTTGCTGTCGGTATTGCCGGCGCCCTGGCTTTCAGCCACGCCGATGCTGCTGCCTTCCAGCTGAAGGAAAACAGCGCCAAGGGCCTCGGCCGCGCTTTTGCCGGTTCCGGCAGCGCCAAGGGAGATGCATCCATCATCGCCGTCAACCCGGCCGGCATGCGCCAGCTGGACGGCATGCAGATCCAGGGTGACCTGAGTGCCATCAGCTTCTCGGCTGAGTTCAAGGGCAGCGGCCGCACCCCGGTAGGTACCCCGCAGACTGGCGGTGACGGCAGTGATGCCGGCATGATCGCGCCGGTTCCGGCGGCCTATTTCCATATGCCGATCGGTGAGCAGGCTCACTTCGGTGTGTCGCTGACCGCGCCGTTCGGCTTCAAGACCGAATACGACAAGGGCTGGGTCGGCCGTTACAGCGGCTTGAAGACCGATCTGAAGGCTATCGATCTGGGTTTTGCAGCGTCCTATGACGTCAATCCGTACGTGTCCTTCGGCGCTTCGGTGTTCGTTGAGCACCTGACCATCGAGCTGAGCAACAACATCGACTTCGGCACCGCGCTGGCTCAGTCGCGCGTGCCGGGCTTCGCACCAGGCAATGCCGACGGCAAGCTGACCGTGGAAGGCGACAACAATGCCGTGGGTTGGACCGTTGGTGGCTTGTTCAGCCCCGATGAGAACACCCATATCGGTATCAGCTATCGCTCCAAGGTCGAGCACAAGGTCACCGGCGGCAAGGCTACGTTCGACGTACCGCCAGAAGCCGCTGCGGTACTGGCAGTAGCCCAGCCGGGCCGCTTCACCAGCACCTCGGGCAAGGCCACGCTGACCCTGCCGGCTTCGGCCACCTTGAGCGTTACCCACAACGTCAACGACCGCTGGACCGTGATGGGTGATGTCACCCGCACCGCCTGGTCGACCGCGTTTGACCAGGTCACCATCGACTACGCCTCGGCGCAGCCGGACTCGGTGCTGGAATTCGGTTACCGCGACACGACCTTCGTTTCGCTGGGTACCGACTTCAAGTTGAGCGATACCGTCACCCTGCGCGGTGGTATCGCACTGGACCAGACTCCGACCACGAACGCGCATCGCGACGTGCGCGTGCCGGATACCAGCCGTAAGTGGCTGTCGCTGGGCGTGGGTTGGACCCCGTCGGAAAACATCGAGTACAACTTCGGCTACACCCACCTGTTCACCAGCGATCCGGACGTGAATATCGCTGGCACCACCAACAACCAGGGCAACTCGCTGACCGGCAAGTACAAGGTCCGCGGCGATGTTCTGGCTGCCTCGGTCAACTACAAGTTCTAATTGAACCTGTAATTGATGCATGCAGAAAGCCCCGCGCAAGCGGGGCTTTTTGTTTGTGTGCTTGCCTTGTGGGAGCGGTGTAAGCCGCGAAGCTGGCGTCATCGAAACTACCGGCATATCTGCAATCTGGCCGAGCATCTGCTTCGCGGCTTACGCCGCTCCCACAGTTCCTGCGGTGTTGGTGCATTGCCGGGAAAGCCTCTGCCGAGCATGGCTCGGCACTACCGCTCCCTCCCTTTCGCGCAGCGAAGGGGAGGGCTGGGGAGGGGTAGGCTTTTCGCAGGACAAAGAAAAACCCCGCTTGCGCGGGGTTTTTCTCAATCACGGAACGATTGGAATCAATCGCCCAGCGTCAGCAGCGAGGCGTTGCCGCCGGCGGCGGTGGTGTTCACCGTCACCGTCTTCTCGGTGGCGAAGCGCAGCAGGTAGTGCGGGCCGCCGGCCTTGGGGCCGGTGCCGGACAGGCCCTGGCCACCGAACGGCTGCACGCCGACCACGGCGCCGATCTGGTTGCGGTTGACGTAGACGTTGCCGACGTTGACGCGCGCTGCAATGCGATCAACGGTTTCGTCGATGCGCGAATGCACGCCCAGGGTCAGGCCGTAGCCGGTGGCGTTGATCTGGTCGATCACCGCATCCAGCTGATCGGCCTTCCAGCGGATCACGTGCAGGACCGGCCCGAAGATTTCCTTGTGCAGCTGGTTCAGGTCCTTCAGCTCGTACGCACGCGGGGCGAAGAAGGTGCCGTGCGCGGCCGCATCGGACAGCGGTGCGGCGGCGATCAGGCGTGCCTCGGCGTCCATGCGCACGGCGTGATCCTTGAGGATCTGCAGTGCGTCGGCGTCGATGACCGGACCGACGTCGGTGGACAGTTCGCCCGGGTCGGCAACCTTCAGTTCGGCCATCGCGCCGGACAGCATGCCCATCACCTTGTCGGCGATGTCGTCCTGCACGAACAGCACGCGCGCTGCCGAGCAACGCTGGCCGGCGGAGGTGAAGGCCGAACCGATCGCGTCCTTGACCAGCTGTTCCGGCAGCGCCGAGGAGTCGGCGATGAAGGCGTTCTGGCCACCGGTCTCGGCGATCAGCACGCCGATGGCGGCATCGCGTGCGGCCATCGCGCGGTTGATGGCGCGGGCGGTCTCGGTGGAGCCGGTGAAGGCCACGCCAGCCACGCGCGGGTCGGCGGTCAGCGCGGCACCGACGGTGGCACCGTCGCCCGGCAGGAACTGCAGCACGCCTTCCGGCACGCCTGCGTCGAGCAGCAGCTTCACTGCGTAGTAGCCGATCAGATTGGTCTGTTCGGCCGGCTTGGCGATGACGCTGTTGCCAGCGGCCAGGGCAGCGGCCACCTGGCCGAGGAAGATGGCCAGCGGGAAGTTCCACGGGCTGATGCAGACGAAGACGCCACGGCCGTGCAGCTGCAGCTCGTTGCTTTCGCCGGTCGGGCTGGGCAGCTTCTCGGCGGTGCCGAACTGCTCGCGTGCCTGCTTGGCGTAGTAACGCAGGAAGTCGACCGCTTCGCGCACTTCGGCGACGCCGTCGGGCAGGCTCTTGCCTGCTTCCTTCACGCACAGCGCCATGAACTCGGCGATGCGCGATTCAAGCTGATCGGCGGCGTGCTCGAGGATGGCGGCGCGGCTGGCGGCCGGGGTGCGGTTCCAGGCCGGCTGTGCGGCGACGGCATTGGCCAGCGCCCTCTGCACGGTGGCGGCATCGGCAGCCTGCCAGTGACCGACGACCTGGCGGTTGTCGGCCGGGTTGACCACCGGCTGCGACGGCGTGCCCGCGGCCACGCCCTGCACCAGCGGGGTCGCCTGCCAGGGCTTGATGGCGGCGTTGAGCTGCTCGGCCAGGGCGCGCAGTTCGTTGTCATTGGCGAGGTTGATGCCCATGGAGTTGGTCCTGTCGTGGTTCTGGCTGCGCAGCAAATCAACCGGCAGCGGGATCTTGGGGTGCGGGATGGAAGCGAACGAAGACACGGCTTCGACCGGATCGCGGATCAGGTCGTCGATGGACACGTCTTCATCGGTGATGCGGTTGACGAAGCTGGAGTTGGCGCCGTTTTCCAGCAGGCGACGCACCAGGTAGGGCAGCAGGTCTTCGTGCGAGCCGACCGGTGCGTATACGCGGCAGGGCACGTTCAGACGGTCAGCCGGGATCACCTCGGCGTACAGGTCATCGCCCATGCCGTGCAGCTTCTGGTGCTCGTACACACCGCCCTTGGCGATCTGCTTGATCGTGGCGATGGTGGCCGCGTTGTGGGTCGCGAACATCGGGTAGATCGCATCGGCATGGCCGAACAGGCGCTTGGCGCAGGCGATGTAGGACACGTCGGTGTTCTGCTTGCGGGTGAACACCGGGTAGCCGGGCAGGCCTTCGATCTGCGCGCGCTTGATTTCCGCATCCCAGTACGCGCCCTTGACCAGGCGCACCTGCAGCTTGTGGCCGATGCGGCGGGCCAGGTCGGCGAGGTAATCGATCGTGTACGGCGTGCGCTTCTGGTAGGACTGCACGACGATGCCGAAGCCCGCCCAGCCCTTCAGCGACGGATCGCTGACCACGCGCTCGATGATGTCCAGCGACAGTTCCAGACGGTCGCTTTCCTCGGCGTCGACGGTGCAGCCGATGCCATAGGACTTGGCCAGCTGCGCCAGTTCCAGCACGCCCGGTACCAGGTCCTTGAGCACGCGCTCGCGCTTGGCATGTTCGTAGCGCGGGTACAGCGCCGACAGCTTGATCGAGATGCCGTGCGACTTGGTCACGTCGCCATCGGCCTTGCCGCCACGGGCGATGTTGTCGCCGCCGATCGCGTGGATGGCGCGACGGTAGTCTTCCAGGTAGCGCAGCGCGTCCTTCATGGTCAGCGCGCCTTCGCCGAGCATGTCGAAGGAGTAGCGGTAGTTGCTGTTGTCGCCCTTGTGCGAACGCGACAGCGCTTCGTCGATGGTGCGGCCCATGACGAACTGGTGGCCCATGATCTTCATTGCCTGACGCACGGCCAGGCGGATCACCGGCTCGCCAACGCGGCCGATCAGACGCTTGAACGCGCCATGCACGTCGCGCTTGGTGGCATCGGCCAGGTCAACCAGGTGACCGGTGAGCATCAGGCCCCAGGTCGAGGCATTGACCAGCACCGAATCGGACTGGCCCATGTGGCGCTTCCAGTCGGCCTCGCCCAGCTTGTCGCGGATCAGCTTGTCGGCGGTTTCCTGGTCCGGAATGCGCAGCAGGGCTTCGGCCACGCACATCAGCAGCACGCCTTCCTCGCTACCGAGGTCGTACTGGCGCATGAAGGCTTCGATCGCGCCCTGGTTCTTGGAACGGGCGCGCACGCGGCGCACCAGGTCAGCGGCGGTGGCCTGTACCTGTGCCTGTTCGGCGGCCGGCAGGCGCGCCTGTTCCAGCAGTTCGCGGACGTGGCTGGCTTCGTCCTTGAGCCATGCATCGGTGATGGCCTGGCGCAGCGCGGATGGCGCCGGCGGCAGCTCGGGCGTCAGCAGCGGCGGGGCCGGTGACGTAGGGGAGGCGACATCAGGAGAAGGTGTTGCGTTCATGCGCTCGGCCACAGTTGGATTCGGCCATTTTAATCTTCGGCGGCGGATTTCCTAGTCCCCTGCGGGCCTCTGTTTGCAGGGTGAAAGCACTGGCCTGTGGGCGCTTTTGCAATATTCAGCGAGGTGATTTGGATTGTGCCGATTCCGGCATCTAAATCGACGTGCTTGGACGATATGGGCACAGTTTTGATGTGCACTGCAGCATTGATGACGATGATGAATGGAAGCTTGCCGGGTGTGTGCGGGCAGGGCTACCATCGAACTCGATTTCCGCGGAATGGGCGCGGCTGTGATGATCCAGGTGCTTCGGCAAGATTCCGATGGCTCAGGGACGCAGCTGCTACTGCACCCCCCACGGGCACTCAGTGCTCGGCAGTTCGTCCAGTTGTTTGCAGCGTTGGCAGGATTGATGGTGTTCGCGGCCGGCCTGGCTTGGCTGTCCGGCAACCGCCTGGCCCCTGTCTTCGCGTTGTTGCATGGCTTTCTGGTGGCGGCTGCACTTCGCGCATGTTGGCGCAGCAGCAATCGCCGGGAAGAGATCCGGGTAGGACCGGACTGCGTGGAAGTGATTCCCGCGGCCGGAGTTTCGCCGGTATTCCACGCACACCCGTACTGGGTGCGGGTGGTGACCGGGAAGGAACGGGTCCTGCTGGTTTCCAGCGGCAAGTGGGTGGAAGTGGGGAGTTTCCTCGCACCCGTGGAACGTCGGGAACTTGCGGTGACACTTGAAGGCTTGCTCGCGGCCAGCAATGGCAGCAACCGATGACGTCAAGGGTCTAGGCAATGAAGCAAAGCAGCGTGTGGGGCGCGAAGTTGAAACACGGTTTGGCAGCGGCAGCGATGATGCTGTCGGCGCAGGCAGCATGGGCGCAATCGGCCGATCCCAAGGAATGGCAGCTCAATATGGGCAAGGGCGTCACCCATACCTCGCGTATGGCGTGGGACGCACATATGGTGGCGTTGTGGGTATGTACCGTCATCGGCGTGCTGGTGTTCGGCGCGATGGCCTACGCCATGTTCAAGTTCCGCAGGTCCAAGGGCGCGGTGGCCAAGCAGTTCAGCCACAACACCAAGGCGGAAATCATCTGGACCGTCATCCCCATCATCATCCTGGTGGTGATGGCCTGGCCGGCCACGGCCAAGCTGATCGCCATGTACGACACCCGCGATTCCGAGATGACGGTGAAGATCACCGGCTATCAGTGGATGTGGAAGTACGAATACCTCGGTGAGGACGTGGTATTCACCAGCCGCCTGGACCGCAAGTCCGACGAAGTGCGGCAGAGCGGCAGCGTGCCGACCATGGCCAGCGATCCGCACTACCTTCTCGACGTGGACAACCCGCTGGTGCTGCCGGTGGATACCAAGGTGCGTTTCGTCATCACCTCCGACGACGTGATCCATGCGTGGTGGGTGCCGGCGCTGGGCTGGAAGCAGGACGCCGTGCCGGGCTTCATCAACGAACGCTGGACCAACATCGAAACCGAAGGCGTGTACCGCGGCCAGTGCGCGGAGCTGTGCGGCAAGGACCACGGCTTCATGCCGATCGTGGTCAAGGCCGTGTCCAAGGACGAGTTCAAGTCCTGGCTGGCCTCGCGCAAGCCCGCGCCTGCAGCACCTGCCGAAACTGAGCCCGCACCTGCTGCCGAACCGGTACCTGCGGCTGCGCCAGAAGCAACGCAACCGGAAGCAACCCCCGCCGCACCTGCGGCGGCCGCGGCCTGATACCACTGCGTGCCGGTGCAGCCGGCGCGATGCCTGAAAACGCATAACGAGGTGTAGTTGCAATGGCGAATACCGCAGTGGACCACTCCGATCACCACGGCCACCAACAGGGCTTCTTCGAGCGCTGGTTCTTCTCGACCAATCACAAGGACATCGGCACGCTCTACCTGCTTTTCAGCTTCACGATGTTCATCATCGGTGCGGCGATGAGTGTGGTGATCCGCTTGGAGCTGGCGCAACCCGGCCTGCAGTTCGTCAAGCCCGAGTTCTTCAACCAGATGACCACCGTGCATGCACTGGTGATGATCTTCGGTGGGGTGATGCCGGCCTTCGTCGGCCTCGCCAACTGGATGATCCCGCTGCAGATCGGCGCGCCCGACATGGCGCTGCCGCGCATGAACAACTGGTCATTCTGGTTGCTGCCGGTGGCCTTCGGCATGTTGCTGGTGACCCTGTTCCTGCCCGGTGGTGCACCGGCCGGTGGCTGGACGCTGTATCCGCCGCTGTCGCTGCAGGGTGGCTACAACGTCGCCTTCAGCGTATTCGCCATCCACGTGGCCGGTGTCAGCTCGATCATGGGCGCGATCAACATCATCGCCACCGTGCTCAACATGCGTGCACCGGGTATCGACCTGCTGAAGATGCCGATCTTCTGCTGGACCTGGCTGATCACGGCCTTCCTGCTGATCGCGGTGATGCCGGTGCTGGCTGGCGCGGTGACCATGCTGCTGACCGACAAGTTCTTCGGCACCAGCTTCTTCAATGCCGCCGGTGGCGGTGACCCGGTGATGTTCCAGCACATCTTCTGGTTCTTCGGTCACCCCGAGGTCTACATCATGATCCTGCCGGCATTCGGCGTGGTCAGCGAGATCCTGCCGACCTTCAGCCGCAAGCCGCTGTTCGGTTACCAGGCGATGGTCTATGCAACCGCCGCCATCGCCTTCCTGTCGTTCATCGTGTGGGCCCACCACATGTTCACGGTGGGCATGCCGTTGGGTGGCGAGATCTACTTCATGTTCGCCACGATGCTGATCTCCATCCCGACCGGTGTGAAGGTATTCAACTGGGTCAGCACGATGTGGGAGGGCTCGCTGACGTTCGAGACGCCGATGCTGTTCTCCATCGCCTTCGTCATCCTCTTCACCATCGGTGGTTTCTCCGGCCTGATGCTGGCCATCGTGCCGGCCGACTACCAGTACCACGACACCTATTTCGTGGTGGCGCACTTCCACTACGTGCTGGTGACCGGCGCGGTATTGGCGCTGATTGCCGCGGTTTACTACTGGTGGCCGAAGTGGACCGGTCGCATGTACAACGAGTTCTGGGGCAAGTTCCATTTCTGGTGGACGATGGTGTTCGTCAACCTGCTGTTCTTCCCGCAGCACTTCCTCGGCCTGGCCGGCATGCCGCGACGTATCCCGGACTACAACCCGGTGTTCGCCGACTGGAACCTGATCAGCTCGATTGGCGCATTCGGCATGTTCGCCACGCCGTTCATGATGGCGGCGATCCTGCTGTCCTCGCTGCGTAACGGCAAGCGTGCCGAAGCGCGTGCCTGGGAAAGCGCCAAGGGCCTGGAGTGGACCATTCCGTCGCCGGCGCCCGCGCATACCTTTACCGTGCCGCCGGTGATCAAGCCGGGCGATCTGGCGCATGACGACGTGACCCATTGAGGAGGCCGGCAATGAGCAGCAACGACCATTTCCAGGCTGAAGAGCTGGCTTTGCGCAGGCGCCGTTCGCGGCGCACCGCGCTGGTGGTCGGCCTGATCGCGGTGGCGGTCTACGTCGGCTTCATCCTGTCCGGGGTGCTGGCGAGTTGACCGCGCCGGCGCCCGCACCCAAGCCCAATGCCGGCCTTGGTCGGCTGATTGGCGTGGCGTTCGCGGTGTTCGTGCTGACCTTCTCGCTGGTGCCGCTGTACCGCATCGCCTGCGAAAAAGTATTCGGCGTGCGCCTTGAGCGTGGCGCGACCACGCATGAAACCAATGCGCAGGCGGCCAGCGGCAAACGCACCGTGCGGGTGGAGTTCGATGGCGGCGTCAATTCCAAGCTGCCGTGGGCCTTCCATCCGGAAAAGCTGACGATGGACGTGGTGCCGGGCGAGTTGAACGAAGCCCTGTATTACGCCCGCAACGACAGTGACCGCGCGCTGGTTGGCAGTGCGGTGCCGTCGGTGGCACCGGCCCGTGCCTCGGGCTACTTCAACAAGACCGAATGTTTCTGCTTCACCGCGCAGACCCTGCAGGCCGGTGAGAAGCGCGACATGCCGGTACGGTTCATCGTTGACCCGGACCTGCCTGCCGACGTCAACACGATTACCTTGTCCTACACCTTCTACAAGAATGATGCGCTGACTGAACGGCTGACCCCGGCATCTGCCGCGGCGGCCGCACACGCAGCTCCCTGATCACGGACCCGGAAGCAACGCCATGGCCCATAACACCCCTGATCCCAATGTCTACTTCGTGCCAAGCAGCAGCAAATGGCCGTTTGTAGGATCGATCGCGATGCTGGTGATGATGGTCGGGGTAGCCAGTTGGCTCAACGACGCCAGCTGGGGCCGCGCGGCCTTCTTCATCGGGGTGGCGATGATGGTGTTCACCCTGTTCCTGTGGTTCGGTGATGTCATCCGCGAATCCGAGGGCGGCAACTACAACCGCCAGGTGGATGGCTCGTTCCGGATGGGGATGATCTGGTTCATCTTCTCCGAGGTGATGTTCTTCGCTGCCTTCTTCGGCGCGTTGTTCTACACCCGCAACATGGGCCTGCCCTGGCTCGGCGGCGAAGGCCATGGCGTACTCACCAACGAATACCTGTGGGACGGCTACTCGGCTGCGTGGCCGACCAATGGCCCGGCCGATATCGGTGGCGCCTTCCAGACCATTCCGGCCTGGGGCCTGCCGCTGCTCAATACGCTGATCCTGTTGACGTCGGGCGTGACCCTGACCATCGCCCACCACGCGCTGAAGGCGGGCAACCGCAAGCAGCTGCTGATCTGGCTGGGGGCGACAGTGCTGCTGGGCTGCGTGTTCCTGTTCTTCCAGGCCGAGGAATACATCCACGCCTACAAGGAACTGAACCTGACGCTGGGTTCGGGTATCTACGGTTCCACCTTCTTCATGCTGACCGGCTTCCACGGTGCGCACGTGCTGCTGGGCACCATCATGCTGATCGTGATGTGGTTCCGTGCGGCCAAGGGACACTTCACCCGCGACAACCACTTTGGCTTTGAAGCGGCCGCGTGGTATTGGCATTTCGTCGACGTGGTGTGGTTGATGCTGTTCCTGTTTGTCTACGTGCTGTAACAAGCGTCGGCAGCCGCGCTGCAATGCAGTGCGGCTGCTGCGATGTTCAACCGCCCACACCATGCGGCTTGATCCAGCCCATGTAGATGCTCAGCGCAACCAGCAGGATCAGCACCACTGACAGCGCGATACGCCGCGTCAACGCATTGACCGTCCGTTTGGTCTGGCCGCGATCGATCATCAGGTAATAGAGGCCGGCACCAAGATTCCAGACGATGACGATCAAGAACGCGATTACCAGCAAGGTCTTCAACGAATCATTCATGCGTGGCTCGAAGGGTGGAAGGGCAGTGCTATATCACCCGCTTGGCGGCAGCTTGTCATGACGCGACAGCACACGGCCATCTTCGGCTGGGCGATGGCCGTGCTGGTGGCCGCGTTGTTCTGCGCGCTGGGTACCTGGCAGCTGCAGCGCATGCATCAGAAAGAGGCCCTGCTTGCGCAGTTGCCGCCGAGTCGCGACGCCGCGCTCAGCCTGGCGCAGGCCGCCGCCGCCCCGGATTCCCTGCATTGGGTGCGTGACCAGCTGCAGTTCCTGCCCGGCAGCGTGCTGCTGGACAACCAACTGCGGGAAGGTCGCGCTGGCATCAAGGTCTACCAGCCTGCGCGCGCTGCCGACGGAGCCGTCGTGCTGGTCGATCTGGGCTGGCTGCCGCTGCCTGCTGACCGCAGCATGCCGACGATCAGCGCAGAGCAGGGCACCCAGGCGTTGCAGGGACTGTGGGCGCCTGCGCCGGCAACTGGCATTGCCTTGGGCCCGGCATTGACGGCGGCCAAGCAACCGCAGACCTGGTTGGCGACACGGATCGACCTGCCGGCGATTGCCGCGCAGCTCGGACTGGACGGCGCCGTGCTGGCGCCGAAGGTGCTGCGATTGGATCCGGCCTTGCCGCTGGGCTATGCACGAGATCTGGATCTGCTGCCGAATACCTTGCCGCCTTCGCGGCATCTTGGGTATGCGGTGCAGTGGTTCGCGATGGCCTTGGCGGTGTTGTTGATTGCGCTGGTGTTGCAGTTCAAGAAGCGGCGGAAGGTGGGAGCTGGGAATGGGGGGTAGGTTGGAGCAAGGGCAATGGCTAAGCAGAAGCCACGGCCAAAGCACCCCTCCCCAACCCTCCCCTTGGCTACGCCAAAGGGAGGGGGCAGGTCGCCTCGCCGTCGTCTCTGCCTTTGCCGTTGAATTTCCCCCTCCCTTTCACCGAAGGTGAAGGGGAGGGCCGGGGAGGGGTGCTTTTGCTCCAGCCTTTGCTTTAGTTCCAGCTTTTGCTCCAGCTTTCGCACCCAGCCACTCCCCATCGCCAGCTCGAAAAGAACCCAGCCATGAACGCACTCACCCCCGACCAGCTCGCCACCCGCAACCGCGGTCGCCGGGTATTGCTGCTGATCTTCGCCATGTTCTTCGGCTCGATGGCGCTGGCTGGCATCCTGCGCTTCTCGGGCTGGACGCCGCAGATCAACCGCCATCATGGTGAACTGCTGCAGCCGGCGCTGGACCTGCGCAGCGAGCAGCTGCACCTGGCCAGCGGCCAGGCCTACGACTGGAACCCTGGCGAGCGCCACTGGCGCATCCTGCTGGCACCGCCGGCTGACTGCGCGCCGGCCTGCGTCACTTTGTCGCAGCAATTGGACAAGGTGTGGCAGTTGTTCGGGCATAACGCGGATAATGTCGAGATATTGTGGCTGGGTACGCCGCCTGAGCAGGTGGCTGCGACGCCGGCACTGAAGGTGCTGCAGCCCCAGCCTGCGTTCCGGGGCAAGCTGCCGGGGGTTGATGACCCGGCCGGCACCCCGGTGTATGTGATTGATCCCAATGGCTTTGTGGTATTCCGCTATGCGCCGGGTTTTGAACCGGGTGGACTGCGGGCTGATCTATCCAAGCTGTTGAAACTGATGTGAGTTCCGTTCGATGAATGCCTCCGCGCGTCCGGCGCTGTACCGCAATTTCCACCGACTGGCGTGGTTCGCACTGATCATGACGGCGAGCACGATCATGTTCGGCTCCTTCGTGCGCCTGTCCGACGCCGGCCTGAGCTGCCCGGATTGGCCTACCTGCTATGGCCGCGTGACCTGGCCGCAGACGCAGATGGAAGCCGCCCAGCACGTGGCCAGCGAGATCCGCCCGCTGGAGACCCACAAGGCCTGGCGTGAACAGGTGCACCGTTTCCTGGCCGGCCTGCTTGGCGTCGAAGTGCTGACCCTGGCATTGCTGGCGGCACGCCGGCGCAAGCACGGCATTGCCCAGATCGTCACTGCCTCGGCGCTGGTGGCGCTCGCGATACCTCTCTATATGCGCGGCGAACACGTGGCTTCCAGCGTGCTCGCCATCGGTGGCGAAGCGATCCTGCTGCTGGCGGCGCTGCGCTGGTCCAACATTGATCTGGCGCGCGCGGCCGTGCTGACCTTGGCGGTGGTCGTGTTCCAGGCCCTGCTGGGCATGTGGACGGTCACCTGGCTGCTCAAGCCCATCGTGGTGATGGGCCATCTGCTTGGCGGCATGCTGATGTTCGGCATGCTGGTGTGGATGGCGTGGAAGGCAACGCACCTGCCGATCACCCTGGCCGAGGCGCCGCGCCTGCGTTGGTGGCTGCGTGGCGCTGTTGCCCTGGTCGTGCTGCAGATCGCGCTCGGCGGCTGGGTCAGCGCCAACTATGCGGCGCTGGCCTGCGGCGGTGGCAGTGCCTCGCTGGACAACTTCCCGCGCTGCGTCAGCCAGTGGTGGCCGCAGCAGAATTACAGCGAAGGCTTCACCCTGTGGCGTGGCATCGGCGTGGATTACGAAGGCGGCGTGCTCGATGGCGCCTCGCGTATCGCCATCCAGATGGCGCACCGGATGTTCGCGGTGCTGGTGGCGCTGTATCTGCTGGTGCTGTCGGTGCGCATGTTCCGCCTGCCGGGCATGCGCGGTTGGGCAAGCGCCGTGATCGTGCTGTTGTTGCTGCAGGTCACGCTGGGCGTGCTCAACGTCAAGCTGGCATTGCCGCTGGCCGTTGCAGTGATGCACAGCGGCGGTGCGGTTGCCCTGTTGTTTGTATTGGTCACGCTGCTGGCGCGGCTGCGCGCCCCGGAGTGAATGATGCGTACAACATGGCGTGATTACTGGGACCTGACCAAGCCGAAGGTGGTGGCACTGATTGTGTTCACCGCCCTGGTCGGCATGTGCCTGGCCATTCCGGGCCTGCCGACCACCGCGCAGGTAGTGACGGGGCTGCTCGGTTTCCTTGGCATCTGGCTCTCGGCCTCGGCCGCGGCGGCAATCAACCAGCTGCTGGACGCGCGCATAGACGCGCAGATGGCGCGTACCTCGTGGCGCCCGCTGGTGGTCGGCAAGGTCTCGCCGCGGCAGGTGCTGGTGTTTGCCGGCGCGCTGACCGCGCTGTCGATGACCATCCTGGTGCTGTGGGTGAACGTGATCACCGCGGTGCTGACCTTCGCTTCGCTGATTGGCTATGCGGTGATCTACACCGTCTACCTGAAGCGCGCGACCTCGCAGAACATCGTGATTGGTGGTTTGGCTGGCGCGACGCCGCCGCTGCTGGGCTGGGCGGCGATCACCGGCATGCAGGGCAGCTCGGACTGGGCCTATGCCTCGCTGCTGGTGCTGATCATCTTCATCTGGACCCCGCCGCACTTCTGGGCACTGGCGATCTTCCGCCGCGTTGACTACGCCAAGGCCGAGATCCCGATGCTGCCGGTGACCCACGGTGTGCCACATACCCGCAAGCAGATCCTGGCGTACTCGGTGGTACTGGCGGTGGTGACGCTGCTGCCGGTGGCCATCGACATGAGCGGCATGTTCTACCTGGGGGGCGCGACGGTATTGAACATCGTGTTCCTCTGGTACGCATGGAAGATGCAGAACCCGCCGGACGAGATGTTCAACATGAAGATGTTCGGCTATTCCATCGTGTATCTGATGGCGCTGTTCGCCTTCCTGCTGATCGACCACTGGCTGCTGCCCTGGTTGTGATCGAGCAATGAAAAGGCCGGCATTAGCCGGCCTTTTCTTTTGTAGGAGCGGCGTAAGCCGCGAAGCTGATGGTCGTTCCGGCTACGGCAGGAACTGCAACCATGGAATGTTTGATTGCAGTGTGCATGCGCATCGGATGCATTGGTGGCTTCGCGGCTCACGCCGCTCCTACAACAACCGCAAGCCTGCATCATCACGGGCAACGTCTCTGCCGAGCATGGCTCGGCACCACCAACTTCGGTGTCGATTATTGCTGCGTTGTTTCAGCGTTCTGCTTCGCATACCGCTGCGCCACCATCGAGCAGACGATCAGCTGGATCTGGTGGTAGATCATGATCGGCAACACGATCGCACCGAGGCTGCCGCCGGCAAACAGCACCTTGGCGATCGGCACACCGGTGGCCAGGCTCTTCTTGGAGCCGCAGAACATGATGGTGATCTGGTCGGCACGGTTGAAGCCCAGCCGCCGTGCCAGCCAGGTGATGCCGGGCATGGCGATGGCCAACAGCACAATCGCAACCAGCGCAGCAGCCAGCAAGGACAGCGGCGGGGTCTTGCTCCACAGGCCTTCGCTGACCGATTCGCCGAAGGCAGCGTAGACCACCAGTAGCACCGTGCCCTGGTCGGTGTAACGCAGCAGGCCGCGGCGCTTTTCGATCCAGCCACCAATCCACGGCCGCAGCAGGTGGCCAAGCACGAATGGCACCAGCAACTGCAGCATGATCGCGCCCACCGCATGCAGCGGGTTGGCCATGCCGCCCTGCGAGCCTGCGAGCACGGTCATCAACAACGGGGTCAGGAACACGCCGAGGATGCTGGACAGCGAAGCCGCACACACGGCTGCAGGCACGTTGCCACCGGCAATCGAGGTGAAGGCAATCGAAGACTGCACGGTTGAGGGCAGCGCACACAGGAACAGCACGCCGATGAACAGCTCCGGCGTCAGTGCCCACCCGGCCAGCGGCTTCATCGCCAATCCCAATAGCGGGAACAGCACGAAGGTGCAGGCCAGGATGGTGATATGCAGGCGCCAGTGCAGCAGGCCGGCGACGATGGACTCACGCGGCAGCCGCGCGCCATGCAGGAAGAACAGCGCGGCGATGGCGATATCGGTGAAGTGGTCGAAGCCCCTGGCGGCGGCGCCGGTAAGCGGCAGCACGCTGGCCAAGGCGACGGTGGCGAGCAGGGCGAGGGTGAAGTTGTCCGGTCGCAGTCGCGACCACCAGCGGGTCATGTCGGCAATGCCTCCTGATCAGGGTGTGGGTGTTTCCAGAACAGCGCGTACAGCGGGCTCGAGCGAAGTCATGCCCGCATCGCGGCCGAACTTCAGGGCATCGTCCATCGCAGCGCCGTTGACGCGTGCTTCGATCACCGACAGCAAGGCGCCAGCGCGGTTGGAGGAGGCGCAATGCAGCAGGGTCTTGCCGCCGTCCTGCTTGAGCAGGCGGTCCAGCGTGCGTGCGTTGGATTCGGTGATGTCGCCGGCACCGGCGATGGGAAGGCGCACATAGCGCAGGCCGAGTTGTTCGGCCAAGGCGGCTTCGTCGTAGCCACGATCTTCATCGGTGCGGCGCAGATCAATGACGGTGGTGACGCCATTGGCGGCAGCGTCGCGCAGCTGCTGTGCGCTGGGTTGGCCGGCGGTGATCAGGTCCGGGCGCGGCTGGCGCAGTGTTGCATCGCCAGCGTAGGCGTTGGCGGCGAGCAGCAGCGAGAGGAGCAGTGACAGGCGGTAGGTGTACATGCAGTGCTCCCTTGCAGATGTCAGAGGCGCAGGCTGGCGCGGGCCTTGAGCAGCTCGCGCAGTTCGTATTTGTCGGTGTCGTCCAGGCCTTGCTGGCGTTGTTTTGCCTGCAGCTCGTCCAGGCGCTGGGTCAGCAGCTGCTTCTCCAGCTGCAGTACGGCGTCCTGCAGTTCCTGCGCCCACATCGCTTCATCGCCGGGCAATGCCTGCGCGGCCAGCTTGTGCAATGCGGCCTGTTCTTCGCGCTCGTTGAAGTGTTCGAGCAGGGCGCCGGTGCTGATGTCGGGGCGCTGCTGCACTAGGTTCAACAACTCGACCAGCAATTCGATGCCCGGCAGGCGCAGGCCGCCGATGGCGTGGTGACCTTCCAGGCTCATTGCCAGCGAGGGCTGCTGCAGCAGGATGGCAATGGCTGCACGCACCAGGCTGCGTTTCTGAGCGGGAACCGCGTTGTTGCGCATCGGTGGCCGCGCTGCAGGCGCGGCGGCTGTTGCCGTGCTGCCGATGCCGGTCAGGCGCGCCAGCTCCTGCTTCATCAGGTCGCCGAAGGCGCCATCGGGAATCTGCGCCAGCATCGGCTTCGCTCGTTCGGCCAGGCGTGCCTTGCCGTCCAGCGTGCCGAGGTTGATTTCGCGGCTGAGTTCGTCGAAGAAGAACTGCGACAGCGGCGTGCCCTGCTTGAGCCGTGCATCGAAAGCGTCGGCGCCTTCCTTGCGCACGATGGTGTCCGGGTCCTCGCCATCGGGCAGGAACAGGAAGAAGGCCTGGCGGCCATCCTTCATGCGCGGCAGCACCGACTCCAGTGCGCGCCAGCCGGCACGGCGACCGGCGGCATCACCGTCGAAGCAGAAGTACACATCGGGCGCGTTGCGGAACAGCAGCTCGGCATGGTCGGGCGTGGTCGCCGTGCCCAGCGTCGCCACCGCCTGGGTGACGCCGAACTGGAACAGGCTGACCACGTCCATATAGCCTTCGACCACGATCAGGCGTTCGATCTTCTGGTTGGCCTGGCGCACCTGCCACAGGCCGTACAGTTCCCGGCCCTTGTGGAACAGCGCGGTTTCCGGCGAGTTGAGGTACTTGGGGCCGTCGTCCTTTTCCATCACACGGCCGCCGAAGGCGATGACGCGGCCACGGCGGTCGAAGATCGGGAACATCACCCGGTCGCGGAACTTGTCGTAGACGTGGCCACGGTCGTTCTTGGAGAACAGGCCGACGCGTTCGAGCAGCTTCATGCGCCGCTCGTCCTTGCCCAGCGCGTCCTTCAGCGCGCTATAGCCATCCGGCGCATAGCCGATGGAGAAGCGCGCGCGGGTATCGGTATCGACGCCACGGCCATCGAGGTAGGCGCGGGCCTTGTCGTTGCCCTCCAGCTGCTTCTGGAAGAAGCGGGTGGCGGCATCCAGCGCAGAATACTGGTCGCGGCTGTCGTCCTGCTGCTGCGGCGTGCGTGCGTTGGTTTCGCGTGGGATTTCCATGCCCACGCGCTTGGCCAGTTCGTCCACCGCATCGAGGAACTCGAGGCGGTCGTAATTCATCAGGAAGCTGATCGCGGTGCCGTGCGCGCCACAGCCGAAGCAGTGATAGAACTGCTTGGTCGGAGAGACCGTGAACGAGGCTGAGCGCTCGTCATGGAAGGGGCAGCGCGACGCGTATTCCTTGCCCTGGCGCTTGAGCGGCACACGTGAGCCCACCACTTCGACGATGTCGGTGCGGGCCAGCAAGTCGTCAATGAACGCGTCGGGAAGTCGGGCCATGCGGCAAATGAACAGCGCCGCCGGTTGGCGGGGCGCGATGAAAGGGGGAAGGGGAGTGTACTAGGCTGGGCTGGCGCTGGCTGGCTGTTGGGCTTGATGGTTTTAAGTCAACGGTAAGAGCCACCCCTCCCCAGCGCTTCCCTTCGATGCGCGAAAGGGAGGGGGCAGAGCTCGCTCCCTCCCTTTGCCGCAGGCAAGGGGAGGGCCGGGGAGGGGTGCTTTGGCTCCAGCTTTTGCTCTGCCGTCAGTCCAAAGCCCCAGCATCAACTTCCGCAGCCGCCACCTTCCGCCGCGCATACGCCCGCTCATCGATCACCGCGGTGATCAGTGCGCCGCCAAAGAACACCACGCTGGCGTAGTAGATCCACACCAGCATGATCACCAGCGTGCCCATCGAGCCATAAGCACTGCCCGGCGCGGCATTGGCGATGTACAGGCCAATCGCATAGCGGCCCAGGGTGAACAGCACGGCGGTAATCGCACCGCCGAGAAAGGCCTGGCGCCAGTCCACGGGTCGGTCCGGCAGGTAGTGGTAGAGGAAGGCAAAGCCCAGTGCGTACAACAACAGGGTGGTCACATAGCCCACCGCCGGCAGCGCCGAGGGCAGGTGCGAGAAGATCACCTGCAGGGCAGTGGTAGCCACCATCGACACGATCAGCAGGAAGCCCAGTGCCAGCACCACGCCGGCCGAGAACACCCGCTTCTTCAGCCAGCCGAAGATGCCTTCGAAGCGCTTGGAATCGGTACGGAAGATCAGGTTCAGGGCAGCCTGCAACTGGGCGAATACCACGGTGGCGCCGATGAACAGCAGGACCAGGCTCCAGATGCCGGCAAACGAGCCCAGGTCCGGCTGCTCGCTGGCATTGGTGATCACCGTGCGGGCGACCTCGGCGACGCTGGGGCCTGCCAGCGAGCCGATCTGCTCGATAAGTGTCTGTTGCGCAGGTGGGTACAGTGAGGCGGTCAGCCACAGCAGCAGGACCAGCAGCGGCGCCAGCGACAGCAAGGTATAGAAGGCCAGTGATGCTGCCTGGGTCATCACGTCGGTTTCGACGAAGCGGCGCAGAAGGGCGGCCGGCAGGCTTTGCTGGAGCAGCTCCAGCCGGGATTTGAGCGAATGCAGGGTGGGGCGGGTTGCAGGCATCAGGTAGGTCGCGTGAAGTCAGGGCTCTGTTCTAGCAAAGCCGGGCTTCGGAGCGGGTGAATAGGGCGGTCCTCGGCGGCCAAATCGGCCCACACCTGTAGTGCCGAGCCATGCTCGGCAGGGGCTTTCCCGAAAATGCACAACAGATGTGGGGGCGGCGTCAGCCACGAAGCCACATCCAGATCAGAAGCGGTGAAGCCAACCCCTCCCCAGCCCTCCCCTTGGCCTGCGGCCAAAGGGAGGGGGGTGTAGTGCCGAGCCATGCTCGGCAAGGAGCTTTCCCGGTAATGCATGGAAATGTAGGAGCTGTGTCAGCCGCGAAGCCACGGGTCCCTCAGGTTGCGGACCGGCGGTGATTCCAGCGTTGCCAGCTTCGCGGGGGGCGCCGCGCCGTCAAAAAAACTGGAGGGGAGGAACAACAAAGCCCGCCCGGGGCGGGGCGTGTCGCCCA
>NZ_JASCOR010000360.1 GCF_029959445.1 Stenotrophomonas sp. PS02298
CGTAGGCGGCCATTGAAACTCTCGATATAGGCGTTCTGATTTGGCTTTCCTGGCTGGATCAAACGCAACTGCACGCCTCGCTCGTAGGCCCATGCCACCATCGCCTTGCCGCAGAACTCCTTGCCGTAGTACATCTGGAAGCATGAGTTCTTTGCAGGCAGCCATCGTCTCCGAGCGCATCCTGAGGGTTCTCACACGCCACAGGAGTTCGTTGACGATG
>NZ_JASCOR010000361.1 GCF_029959445.1 Stenotrophomonas sp. PS02298
AAATGGGTGTTCTTTGGCAGCCAGGGGATCATTGCTGAGAACGTCCAACACGAGCAGCGCAAGATCATCAAGTACAGCCAGCTGGTGGCCAACATGATCATCCTCCACAACGTGGAAGGCATGAGCCGGACCTTGGCCGAGATGAGGAAGGAGGGGATTGAACTGACGCCCGAGATCCTGGCCGGCCTGTCGCCTTATCGGACCAGCCACATCAA
>NZ_JASCOR010000362.1 GCF_029959445.1 Stenotrophomonas sp. PS02298
GGTCGGCAGGGAATCATTACGTACAGGGCCAAAAGCTGCCTAAGCGACTGAATTTCAAGGTTGATTGCTCGTCTCTCGGGCAGGTTCTCCCCATCTATGGGGTCTGTTCAAGCACCTTGGCTGTGTAGCTCAGCGGCGCCACTTCCCTTTCAAGATCCAGGTGGTAATCGCCGAAGCGATTGATGTGGCTGGTCCGATAAGGCGACAG
>NZ_JASCOR010000036.1 GCF_029959445.1 Stenotrophomonas sp. PS02298
GGCGTCAGCCGCGAAGCCGGCATTGCTGGAATCGCCAGCAAGTTCGCGGCGTGACTGATCTGTTGCTTCGCGGCTGACGCCGCTCCTACAGACACCTGTCAGACCATGGGGAACCGCCGCACTGGCGGCCCCCAACCCGACTCCAAGGCCTCAAAGCCTGTTCATCGCCTCGACCAGATCCGGCGACAGCGGCGCGTTCAATACATAAGGTGTCTTGCCGCCGTCCAGCGCAAACTCCAGCGAGGCCGCGTGCAGGAACAGGCGTTTCAGCCCGATCTGCTCACGAAAGCGCTTGTTGACTGCAGGATCGCCGTATTTGTCGTCACCGGCCACAGGATGACCGATGTGTTGGGCATGCACACGGATCTGGTGGGTGCGGCCGGTCTCGATCCGGACTTCGCAGTAGGACTGCCCGCCGCGACGCTCCAACACCTTGAAATGGCTGAGCGACGGCTTGCCTATCGCATTCACCTGGACATGGCGCTCGCCGCCCTGGCGAAGGCCGACATGCAGCGGCGCGTCCACGCTCATCACGCCGTCGGGCATGCGCCCGGCCAGCAAGGTCAGGTAGCGCTTCTGGATGCCGCCATGGTCTTCACGCAGCAAGGCCTGCAGCTCGACCAGGGCCGAACGCTTCTTGGCCAGGATCAGCAGGCCGGAAGTATCCCGGTCCAACCGGTGCACCAGCTCCAGGTTCATGTTCGGCCGCAGTGCACGCATGGTCTCGATCGCACCGTGACTGATACCGCTGCCGCCATGGCTGGCTACGCCAGTCGGCTTGTTGATCACCAGCAGCTTGGCGTCCTCGAAGACGATGGCTTCTTCCATACGCTGCAGGAAGCTGCTCGGAGGCGGCGCCTTGTCTCCCAACTCATTGAGATTGACCGGCGGAATACGCACCTCCTCGCCACCGTCCAGCTTGCGGTCGGCCTTGGCACGGCCACCATTCACCCGGACCTGGCCACTACGAACCAACTTGTAGACCAGGCTGCGTGGCGCGCCCTTCAGCTGACCCAACAAAAAGTTGTCCAGCCGCTGTCCTGCCCTGTCTTCGGGCACTTTGATCATGCGCACGCTGCTCTTGGCGGCAGGCGGTGCTTGGGGCTTGTCGGAATCAGTCATCGGCCTATTTATTCTGCTACACTCGGGGGGCGATATAAGGGTTTGATTTCGTTGGAAGTTGGTCAGGGCCAGAAGCCCCGCTCCCTACGGATCCGGCACAGTGCGCGGCCACCGCCCCCGGGGCGGCCATGTTAGCGGCTCGTCGGCGTTCCCGGCCATCGCCGGATGCCAAAAAGCATCCGAGCTGGACGAAACCCATGTCCCGCGCGACGCCATCGGCCACGGCCGCGGGCGGCCGCCGGCCCTGAAACACCTAAAACAAGAAAGAAGCGCTCCCGCGGCCTGCCGTGGTGTCGTAGCGCTGGAAACCCAAGCCGCCCTGCCCGCGCCTGCGCGAATGGGCGGCGAACCGTGTCCAGAGGCGAAACCCCATGGCGTTCCGCGCGGTAGCAGCGCGCGAGGAACGCACAATGAAGCGAATGCTGATCAATGCCACGCAGGCTGAAGAACTGCGCGTGGCCATCGTCGACGGGCAAAACCTGTACGACATCGACATCGAACAGCCGTCGAAGGAACAGAAGAAGTCCAACATCTACAAGGGCCGCATCACCCGCCTGGAGCCGTCGCTCGAGGCTGCCTTTGTCGAGTACGGCGGTGACCGCCACGGCTTCCTGCCGCTGAAGGAAATCTCCCGCGATTACTTCCAGGCCGGCGTGGACCACCACAAGGCCAGCATCAAGGAACTCCTGCGCGAAGGCCAGGAAATCGTCGTGCAGGTCGACAAGGAAGAGCGTGGCAACAAGGGCGCCGCCCTGACCACCTTCATCTCCCTGGCCGGCCGCTACATGGTGCTGATGCCCAACTCCCCCTCTGCCGGCGGCGTGTCCCGTCGCATCGAGGGCGAAGACCGCGCCGCACTGAAGGAAGCCCTGGACAAGCTGAACATCCCCGACGACATGGGCGTGATCATCCGCACCGCCGGCGTCGGCCGCGATGCCGAAGAGCTGCAGTGGGATCTGGACTATCTGTTGCAGGTATGGCGCTCGATCGCCGAAGCCGCACTGACCAAGCCCGCCCCGTTCCTGATCTACCAGGAATCGCGCCTGATCGTGCGCGCCCTGCGCGACTACCTGCGTTCGGACGTCGGCGAGATCCTGGTCGACACCGAAGAGCTGTACGAGACCGCACGCGACTTCATGCAGCAGGTGATGCCGCAGACCCTGCGCAAGCTCAAGCATTACAAAGACGACATCCCGCTGTTCAACCGCTTCCAGATCGAATCGCAGATCGAGGCGATCTACGAGCGCAACGTGCGCCTGCCGTCCGGCGGCTCGATCGTGGTTGACCAGACCGAAGCGCTGACCGCGGTCGATGTGAACTCGGCCCGCTCCACCAAGGGCAGCGACATCGAAGACACCGCCTTCCAGACCAATCTGGAAGCGGCCGAGGAAGTCGCCCGCCAGCTGCGCCTGCGCGACCTGGGCGGTTTGGTGGTCATCGACTTCATCGACATGTCCTCCAGCAAGCACCAGCGCGAAGTCGAAAACCGCCTGCAGAATGCGTTGAAGTACGACCGTGCCCGCGTCCAGCTGGGCCGTATCTCGCGCTTCGGCCTGATGGAAATGAGCCGCCAGCGCCTGCGTCCGAGCCTGGGCGAATCCAGCCAGATCGTCTGCCCGCGTTGTGACGGCCAGGGCCGCATGCGCAGCATCGAGTCGCTGTCGCTGTCCATCATCCGCGTTGCCGAAGAGCACGCGATGAAGGAGAACACCGGACAGGTGCTGGTCCAGGCCCCGGTCGAAATCGCCAACTACCTGCTCAACGAGAAGCGCAGCGCCCTGCGTGAAATCGAGCAGCGCCATGACGCCCCCATCGTCATCGTTGCCGACGAGCAGCTGCACACCCCGCATTACGAAGTCACGCGTCTGCGCGACAACGAGCTGGGCGAAGAGTCGAGCAAGCCCAGCTACCAGCGCGGCACCCCGCGCAAGCTGCCGGTGCACGCACTGACCAAGGCACAGCTGAACATCCCGGCGCCGGCCGTGACCCACGTCAAGCACAGCCAGCCTGCGCCGATCCGTGAAGTCGTCGAAGCCGCGCCGGCCCCGGCACCGGTTGCCGCACCTGTCGCGCCCGCCGCTGGCGGCGTGATGGGCTGGCTCAAGCGCGTGTTCGGCGGCGAGCCGGCTCCGGCCGCACAGCCGGCCCAGCCGCAGCGCCAGGACAACGGCCGTAACAACCGCAACGAGCGCGGCAACCAGCGTCGTGATGGCCGTAACGGCCAGCAGGGTCGCGGTGGCAACGGCAATGCCAATGCGGGCGGCAACGCCAACGGCAATCGTCGTGACGAGCAGCGCCGCGAAGACCGCCGCCAGAACGCTGACAAGCCGCAGCAACAGGGCCAGCAGCAGGCGCAGAACAACGCCCAGCAGCCCAAGCAGCGCAATGAACAGCAGCGCGGTGATCAGGCCCAGCAGCAGCCCAAGCAGCAGCGCAACAACGAGCAGCAGCAGGCCAAACAGCCCAAGCAGCCGAAGCAGCCCAAGCCGCAGCAGGACACCGACAAGCAGGTCCAGCAGCAGAACGCGCAGGCCGAGAAGCCCGCACGCCAGCAGCAGCCACAGCAGGAAGCCGCTCGCGCAGCTGCACCGGCCGTCGCAGCACCGGTCGTTGCCGCAGCAGCGATTGTGGCCAACGACGCCGTTGCCAACACCGATGCCGTGGTGAAGGAAAACACCATTGCTGCCGAGATCGCCAAGCCGGCGGTCGTCTCCGAGGAGCAGCCGGCAGCGGCTGTGGTCGTCGACGAGAACAGCAACCCGGTTACAGCAGCCGAAGACGGTGCCGGCGAAGCCGGTGGCCGTCGTCGTCGCGGTCGCCGCGGCGGTCGCCGTCGCCGTCGTGGTAACGGTGAAGGTGCCGCCGGCGGTGAAAACCTGGGCGGTGATGAGGATGCTCTGGACGCCTTTGATGACGCCGATGGCGAAGTCAATGAAGCTTCAGCCAAGCCCGCGAGCAGCCAGCCCGAGTTCGAGTTCGATGACGAGCCCGCAACCCCGGCCGCGCCCGTGTCCGCTCCGGTAGCAGCAGCCAAGCCGGTTGCCGCGGCGCCCGCGCAGGCTGCCGCAGCTGTTGTTGCCGCAGCACCTGCCGCTGCTGTCGAAGTAGCTGCCTCGGCACCGGTTGCCGAGGCCCCGGTTGCTGAAGCCGTTGTCGCAGCAAGCGCACCGGCCCCAGTCGCACCCGTCGAAGTGGCAGCTGCCGCTGAGCCGGTGGTCGTCAAGGCCGAGCAGGCGATCAGCACTCCGGTGGAAACCGTCGCTGAAGCCGTCGTCGCAGCACCGGTGGTCGCCAGCGTGGAAGCGCCTGTGGCTGCCCCGGCAGTTGTCAGCGCACCGGCAGAAGTCGCCGCTGCACCGATCGCACCGGTCGCCGCTGCTGAACCGGTCAACGCCGCACCAGCTCCGGTCAGCATCCCGCAGCCGGAACCGGCCACAGTGGTGGTTGCACAGCCTGCAGCACCGGAAAACGGGCAGCTGTTCGCCCAGGCCCCGGCTGTTGAAGAAACGGCTGAAAAGCCGGCCGTTGAAACTGCAGCACCAGCCGCCGCAGTCGCACCGACACCTGTCGTTGTCGCTCCTGCCGTAGACGCGGAAAGCGTCGCAGTCGAAGCGAATGCCGAGGCCGAGGCCGAGAAGCAGGAAGACGATCAGCCGCGCAGCGTCTGATCCGACCAAGCAGCTTGAAAGCAGAAAGCGGCCTCAGGGCCGCTTTCTGCTTTTCTGGGCCACGCAATCACAGCGGCGAAGGTTCACCCCCGTTGTAAGAGCGGCGTGAGCCGCGAAGCAAGCAGATCATCAGATGGCATAGACCTTTGAGCCTTCCATAGCGCCAGCTTCGCGGCTTACGCCGCTCCTACAACACCTGGGTCGGCACCTTATTTTTTTGTAGGAGCGGCGTGAGCCGCGAAGCACACAGATCATCAGATGGCATAAGGCTTGGCGCCGTCAGTAGTGCCAGCTTCGCGGCTCACACCGCTCCCACAAACAGACGATCGCCAAGCCATTGCCTGCAAGGTCGAGTCGCATGTGACCATCGTGCACTCAAACAAAAGGAGCACAGCGTTGTCGCTGTGCTCCTTTTGATTCGACTGTTGTTGAAGGGCGCTGCTCTGCAGAACGGTGACTGCAATAAACCCTCCAGGCTCAAATCGCCTTGGTGGGATCACCAACGCCATATTGCGCGGCGAGCCTGGCCAGGGCGATGTTGTCCTGCACCCCCAGCTTCTGGAACAAACGCGCCTTGTGGGTGTTCACGGTCTTGGCGCTGAGGCTCAGGCGACGGGCGATCTCCTCCTGACGGTGGCCCTGGATCAACAGCAAGGCCACTTCCAGCTCGCGCGGCGAGAGCAGGTCGAACGGCGATTCGCCGCCTTCCAGATTGGACAGCGCCAGATTCTGCGCAATGCTGGTGGCCAGATAACGCTTGCCGATGGCAACGTCATGCACGGCACGAATCAGCTCTTTCGAATCCCCACCCTTGCCCACATAACCGGAAGCACCTGCTTCCAGCAAACGCTTGGGCATCGGCCCATCTTCCAGCACGGAGACGATGATGACCTTGGTGCCGTGATCGCCTTTGACGATGCGTTCGGTGATTTCCAGTCCACTGAGGCCCGGCAGATGCAGGTCGCACAGGACCACGTCCGGCTTCAGCCGGCGGATCAGCGGCAGCGCGACGTCACCGCTATCCGCTTCGCCGACAACTTCTATATCGGTTTGCCCCGAAAGAATCATCCGAATGCCCGTGCGCACTAATGCGTGGTCATCGATAAGAAAAACGCTGATGGTCATGAAGGATTCCTCGCGGCGAGGTGACAGTTGAAGCCTTGGGCGCGGCAAAATCCGAGCATGCGAGGCGACGGCCCTCCCCCGTCCCTCATGGCAAGGCCATGTGTATTATCAAGCAGAAGTGGCCCAACTGGGCTCTATCGGACACCCGCTCGCAGGAAATGTATCTGTAGTTTTGAGCATCAGGATGATGCGGTTTATGTGCCTGCGGCTGGCGAGCTCACTATGCCGTCGCAGCCAATACTGTATCCATCAGGTCAATTCGTCCAATGACTTAGGACTTCTCTTACCTTTTGGACACTACCAATTGCAGTGCACTTCAGGGCGCCGGCAAGGACCAGCGTCGACGGAACATCACCATGTACACGCCTGTCACCCAGATCGTTGCGGCACACCAGCCGCCGAGGATGTCCGAGGGGTAATGTACCCCCAGATAGACCCGTGACAGGCCAACCGAAACGACAAAACCGCTGACCAGCACCACCACCGGCCATCGCCAGCGTGTGCGCCAGGTCAGAAACACCAGGGTCAGGGCCAACGTCATCGAGCCCATCGCGTGCCCACTGGGAAAACTGAAGGTGCTTTCCGGCGCAATCGATTCCCACAGGCTCGGACGCTCGCGCTGGAATATCTGCTTGCTCCCCAGGTTCAACAGCGCCGAGCCAATGAATGCCGTCGCTGCGAACGCAGCCTTGCGCCAGCGCCGCCACAGCAGCAACACCACCACGATCACCATATCCAAGGGGATGACGCCCCACTGATAGCCAAGCTTGGACATCAGCACGAAGAAGCCGTTCAGGCCAGGCGTGGCGATGGCATGCATGCGCAGCAGCAGGGCTGCATCGAAGTGGAAAGCTTCGGCTTCGTGGATCTCATCGGCCAGGCCAACGAAGCCCGCCAGCGGCAGCAGCACGCCGATGAACAACACCACCAGCCGCCACGCATTATGGGCGAGCCAGCGGCGCAGACCGGCAGCTTCGCTCCGGGAATCAACCGGAGCTTCGGGCATACCGGGTCTCGACATAGTCATCGATCAGCGCGACGAACTCATGGGCGATGTTCTCACCACGCAGGGTGATCTTCTTTTCGCCGTCGACGAACACCGGCGCGGCCGGGGTTTCGCCGGTACCCGGCAGGGAAATGCCGATGTTGGCGTGACGCGACTCGCCGGGGCCATTGACGATGCAGCCCATCACCGCAAGCGTCATGTTCTCCGCACCGGGATGGCTGACACGCCACACCGGCATCTTTTCGCGCACGTGGTTCTGCACCACCTTGGCCAGCTCCTGGAAGAACTCGGAGGTGGTACGGCCGCAGCCCGGGCAAGCGGTGACCAGCGGGGTGAAAGCGCGCTGGCCGGTGGTCTGCAGCAACTCCTGGGCAACGATGACTTCCTGCGTGCGCGACTGGCCCGGCTCGGGCGTCAACGAGATGCGGATGGTGTCGCCGATACCTTCCTGCATCAGCACCGCCAGCGCCGCCGACGAAGCGACGATGCCCTTGCTGCCGATGCCAGCCTCGGTCAGGCCCAGGTGCAGGGCAAAGTCCGAACGCTGCGCCAGATCACGGTACACGGCGATGAGTTCCTGCACGCCACTGACCTTGGCCGACAGCACGATGCGATCACGCGGCAGGCCCAGGTCAACTGCAGTCTCGGCCGAATCCAGCGCCGAGCGGATCAAGGCCTCGCGCAGCACGCGGCCGGCATCCCACGGCTGCGCACGCTGGCTGTTCTCGTCCATCAGCTTGGCGGCGAGCGCCTGATCCAACGAGCCCCAGTTGGCGCCGATGCGCACCGGCTTGTTGTACTTGATGGCGAATTCGATCAGCTGCGCGAACTGGGTGTCTTTCTTCTTGCCGAAGCCGACGTTGCCCGGATTGATGCGGTACTTGGCCAGTGCCTCGGCGCAGGCCGGTTCGCCGGTCAGCAGTTGATGGCCGTTGTAATGGAAGTCGCCGATCAGCGGCACATCGATGCCCATCATCGCCAGCTTCTCGACGATGCGCGGAATAGCCGCGGCCGATTCGGGATTGTTGACGGTCAGTCGCACCATCTCCGAACCCGCGCGCCAGAGTTCGGCCACCTGCTTGACGCTGGCAGCCACATCGGCGGTATCGGTATTGGTCATCGACTGCACCACCACGGGATTACCTCCGCCCACCTTGACGCCGCCGATGGCGACGGACTGGGTGATGCGGCGGGGCCACGCGGTAGCGTCGGTGGGCGGTGTTGGGCGGGTCACGGCGTCATGCATGGCCCATTTTAACGCGCCAGCCACCCGTGCGGCATGAACCTTGGATTGCATGGCAGCCACCGCGACAGCATACGATTGCAGCATGGAAACCCGAGATACCTCTTTTCTACGCACCCTGTGCAGCCTGCGCTGGCTGGCCACCGCCGGTCAGGCAGCCACCATCCTTGTAGCCACCTGGCTGCTGGGGCTGGAACTGCCGCAGGAGCCACTATGGGCCGGCGTCGCCGTGCTGGCCTTGTTCAACCTGTACGTGCAGCTGCGCGTGCATGACACCGACCCGGCACCGGTTACCGCCTTCGGCCATATCCTGGTCGACGTCACCGTGCTGACCTGGATGGTGGGTTGGAGCGGCGGCATCGCCAATCCGTTCGGCTCGCTGTTCCTGATCCTGATCGCATTGGCTGCGCTTGCCCTGCCACTGCGCTGGACGCACGCGGTGGCTGCCGCCTGCGTGGCCGGCTACGCGCTGAGCGCCGTGTTCGGGCTGCCGTTGAAGGGCGGCTACTTCGACACGATGAGCCTGCACCTGTGGGGCGCAGCGGCCAATTTCCTGCTGTCCAGCGTAGTGGTGCTGGTGTTCTCGACCCGCTTGGCAGCTGCGCTGCGCGAGCGGGAGAACCAGCTGGCGATGCTGCGCGAACGCTTCGTCCGCAATGAAGGCATTGTCGCCTTGGCCACCCATGCCGCATCCGTTGCCCATGAGCTCAACACGCCGTTGGCGACCATGACCCTGCTGACCGACGACATCGTCGAGCAAGGCGCCGCCACCCCGGAAATGCGCGACGACCTGGAGACCCTACGCGAGCTGCTGGTGCAGTGTCGGGAAAAGGTGCTGGCGCTGGCCGCCCCCGCCCAAGGCGCAGGCAGCCGCGCACCGGTATCCATCGCCAGCGTGCTGGAGCAATGGCGACTGGTGCGCCCGACCATCCAGTTGCGACGCAACCCCGATGCGCCGCTGCAGCTGAAGCTGGACCCCGGCATCGGTCATCTGCTGCAGGTACTGCTGAACAATGCCGCCGACGCGGGCGAGCATGCAGGACGTGCACAGATCGACCTGGATATCCGCATCCATGAGGGCCAGCTTTACGGCGAGGTCCGCGATTACGGGCCCGGCTTCAACGCCAATGACGCGGCCCTGCCCGGCACCTTGTTCAACAGCGGCAAAAGCAATGGCATGGGTGTCGGCCTGGCACTGTCGCATGCCACCATTGAGCGTCTGCACGGCGAACTGTGGATGCGCCCGGCCGAAGGCCAGGGGGCACGCGTCGGCTTTCGCCTGCCGTTGAACAACATCGAGGTAAGTCCATGAATGCTGCTGCCACCCACGGCCTGCTGGTCGATGACGACCCGCTCTACCTGCGCACCCTGCAGCGCACCCTGGCCCGCCGCGGCATCGAAGCCATCACCGCCACCGACATCTCCAGCGCCATGCAACTGGCCACGCAGACGCCGCCAGCGTTCGCATTGATCGACCTGAAGCTGGGCAGCGAGTCCGGCTTGAACCTGATCCAGCCGCTGCGCGAGTTGCGCCAGGACATGCGCATCCTGCTGGTTACTGGCTATGCCTCCATCGCCACCGCGGTGGAAGCGATCAAGCTGGGCGCGGATGATTACCTGCCGAAGCCGGCGACTGTGCAGATGATCCTGCGCGCGCTTGGCGAAGAGGACGAGGGCGGCGAGGAGCCGGAGGATGTTGAACCGCCGGACGCGATGACGCCGATCAGCCGCCTGCAGTGGGAACACATCCAGCAGGCGCTGCACGAAACTGGCGGCAATGTGTCCGCGGCCGCGCGCCTGCTGGGCATGCACCGCCGCTCACTGCAGCGCAAGTTGACCAAGCGACCAAGCCCGGAACGCGACCCGAACCGCTGACCCTGCTTCCTGTAGTGCCGAGCCATGCTCGGCAGGGGCCTTCACCCGTAGCGCGAAGAGCTTCCCCCTCCCCAACCCTCCCCTTGCCTTCGGCAAAGGGAGGGAGCAAAAAAGCCGCGCATCTCTGCGCGGCTTTTTTTGTTGCAAACGATGATCCGCTATCAGCGCAAGCGCGCCAACAGCTCCCGGGTCATCGGATCGGCGATTTCCACCGCCTCGCCCTGCAACGCCGGCAGCAACTGGCTGGCCAGCTGCTTGCCCAGTTCAACGCCAAACTGGTCGAAGGCATTGATGCCCCAGATCAAGGACTGCACGTACACCGCATGCTCGTACATGGCGATCAACGCGCCCAGCGACTGCGGGGTCAACGCATCCAGCAGGATCATCGTGCTCGGGCGACCGCCCGGATACTGACGATGCGGGTCCTCGCTGTCCTGGCCGTTGGCCAGCGCTTCGGTCTGCGCCAGCAGGTTGGCCAGCAGGGCCTGATGGTTGAGTTCGTAGGGATCGTCGTTGTGCACGCAGCCGATGAAATCGGCCGGAACGATGCTGGTGCCCTGGTGCAGGGCCTGGAAGAAGCTGTGCTGCACGTCGGTGCCGGCACCGCCCCACCACACCGAGACCGTGTCGCCATCGACCGGGCTGCCGTCGCGCTTGACCCGCTTGCCCAGGCTTTCCATCACCAGTTGCTGCAGATACGCAGGCAGCAGCGCCATGCGCTGGTCGTAGGTCATCACCGCGTGGGTGGCATAACCCAGCACGTTGCGGTTCCAGATATCGGTCAGTGCGTGCAGCACCGGCAGATTGCTTGCCAGCGGTGCAGTGGCCGCGTGCGCGTCCATCTGCGCAGCGCCTTCCAGCAGCTGGCCGAAGCGTTCAAAGCCGATTGCCAAGGCAATCGGGAAGCCCACCGCTGACCACAGCGAGTAACGACCGCCCACCCAGTCCCACATCGGCAGCACGCGCTCGGCGGCGATGTCGAAGGCCTTGGCGGCGCGTTCGGGGTTGGCACTGACGGCGTACAGGCGCTCGCTGCCGCCCAGCCAGTCGCAGAGGATGCGGCCGTTGAGCAGGGTTTCCTGAGTACCAAAGGTCTTGGAGATCAGGATGCCGGCAGTGGTCGCCGGGTCCAGCGTCGCCAGGGTGCGTTGCATCGCCGCGCCGTCGACATTGGAAACGAAATGCACGCGGAAACGCGCGCCCGATACCGGACGCAGCGCGTCCGCAACCAGACGCGGCCCCAGATCCGAGCCACCGATACCAACACTGACGATATCGGTGACGTTGCTGGCTTCCAGCGCCTTGATCAGGCTGCCCATCTGCGCCTGCACCGCCACCGCTTCAGCGCGCGCAGCCACGGCAACCGGTGCGTCGCTGGCGTCACCGCGCAGCGCGCTGTGCAGCACCGCGCGATCTTCGGTGTGGTTGATCTTCTGGCCAGCGAACAGGCGCTGGAAACCGCCGGCGACATCGCGCGCGGCGGCCAGTTCCAACAAGGCATCCAAGGCCGCGCGGTCGTATTTCTGCCGCGCGAAGTTCACATACAACGGACCGACTTTCAGCGCCAGGCGCTGCACCCGGTCAGGCTCTGCAGCCATCAGCGAGGGAATGCCGGTGCCCTGCAGACGCTGGGCGTGGGCGTGCAATACGTCGAATCCGTTGTTGGTGATCATGCGGCCTGTGTGGGGATGCTGTCGTTGGTGTGGGAAATGCGGTTGTCGCCGTCAACGTAGACCAGCTTGGGCTTGAACGTGCTGGCTTCTTCTTCGCTCATGCCGGCGAAGGCGGCGATGATGATGATGTCACCCACCTGCACGTGGCGCGCAGCGCCGCCGTTGAGCGAGATCACGCCGCTGCCGGCTTCCGCACGCAGGGCGTAGGTGGTGAAACGGGCACCGTTGGTCACGTCCCAGATGTGCACCTGTTCGAACTCGCGGATGCCGGTGGCCTGCAGCAGGTTGTCGTCGATCGCGATGGAGCCTTCGTAGTTCAGCTCCGAATGGGTGACGGTGGCGCGGTGAATCTTGGTCTTGAGCAGGGAGAGTTGCATGACAATGCCGAAACTGCGTGAGAAAGGGCGCAGTCTAGCACCGGCGCGCGCCCTTGCCCGCACCGCAACATGACCTTTCCCATGGCGTTTGCCCGGATACAGCAATGGCGCCACAAGGGCGCCATTGGCTGTCATTCAGGAGTCTGCCGGCGGACAGCTCAAGTCCGCCGAGTGCCCTGTTCAGAACTCGACATTGTCGATCAGGCGGGTCGTGCCCAGCTTGGCCGCGACCAGCGCCACCCGTGCGCCCTCATGGCTGGTGCCCGGCTCGCTCAGGTCGGGCATGCGCACCACCGCGTAATCCACCAGATAGCCGGCAGCCTGAAGCTGTGCTGCGGCCTCCTGCTCCACCGCCACACGCTCGGCGCCGCCCAGGTAGGCATCGCGCGCAGCCAGCAGCACCTTGCGGATCACCGTGGCCTGCGGCCGGACATCGGGCGTCAGGTACTGGTTGCGCGAGCTCATCGCCAGGCCATCGGCCTCGCGCACGATCTCGCCACCGACGATCTGGATCGGGAACGCCAGGTCCACCACCATCTGCTGGATCACTGCCAGCTGCTGGTAGTCCTTGCGCCCGAATGCCGCCACATCCGGCTGCACCTGGTTGAACAGGCGGCTGACCACCGTGCACACGCCGTCGAAGTGGCCCGGACGGTGCGCACCTTCCAGCAGCGAGCTCACGCCCGGCACATGGACCTTGGCAGCCAGGTCCACGCCAAACGGGTACATGGATTCGACCGTGGGCAGCCAGAGCACGTCACAACCAGCCTGCTCCAGGCCACTGGTGTCGGCCTCGGGCGTGCGCGGGTAGCGGGTGAAATCCTCGTTCGGGCCGAACTGGGTCGGGTTGACGAAGACACTGGAAACCACCCGGTCAGCGTGCTCACGCGCCAGCTTCACCAGCGAGTAGTGGCCGGCATGCAGATTGCCCATGGTCGGCACCAGCGCAACGCGCAGGCCCTCGCGCTTCCAGCCGCTGACAATGGCGCGCAGCCGGGAAAGTTCGGTAACGGTTTCGATCATGATGCGTAAGCGTGCTCTGCGTCGGGGAAGATGCCGGCGCGCACGGCGTCGGCATAGGCACGGACGGCACCGGCCACCGAGCCGCCTTCGGCAAGGAAATCCTTGACGAACTTGGGACGTCGGTGACCACTGTCCAGGCCAAGGAAATCATGCAGCACCAGCACCTGTCCGTCGCAATCCGGACCGGCACCAATACCGATGGTGGGAATCGTGATTTCGGCGGTGACGCGGCCAGCAATCGGGGTCGGCACACACTCAAGCACCAGCAGGCTGGCACCGGCCTCGGCCACGGCCTTGGCATCGTCCAGCAACTGCCTGGCAGCATCGCCACGGCCCTGCACGCGGTAACCGCCCAGGCGCAGCACCGACTGCGGGGTCAGGCCCAGGTGCGAACAGACCGGAATTTCGCGCTCGACCAGGTGACGGATGATGTCCAGCTTGAAGCCAGCACCTTCGATCTTGACCATCTCCGCGCCGGCCTGCAGCAGCTTGAGCGAGGCATCCAGCGCGCGCTCCGCAGTGGCGTCTGCGCCGAACGGCAGGTCCGAGACCAGCAGCGCGCGCTCAAGAACGCGGGCGACCGCACGGGTGTGATAGACCATGTCGTCAACGCTGACCGGCAGCGTCGAATCATGCCCCTGCACCACCATGCCCAGCGAATCACCGATCAGGATCAGGTCCACGCCATTGGCGTCGAAGGCACGGGCAAAGCCGGCGTCGTAAGCGGTCAACATGACCAGCTTCTGGCCATTGCGCTTGGCCTCGGCCAATGCGGGGACGGTCCAGGGCTTGCTATCTGCGTGTGTGCTCATGTGGTCATAACGGTGGCTTATGAGCCGACCATTATCCCCCTATCGGGTCGATACCGCAGGTATTGATGCCTACCAATACGTCCCGCACTGTTCCATGGCCCGGAATCAGGGCATCTGGCGCCACGTCGGCCAATGGCAGCAGGGCGAAGCCGCGCTGGTGCAGGAAGGGATGCGGCACCTGCAGCTGCGGCAGGTCGATCACCTGCTCGCCGTAAAGCAGCAGGTCCAGATCCAGCAGCCGCGGCCCCCAATGCTGGCCCGGATCGCGAACCCGCCCGAACTGCTGCTCGATAGCCAGCAGCTGCTCCAGCAGCTGCGGCGCCGGCAGATCGGTCTGCAGCGCAACGGCGGCATTGATGAAATCCGGCTGCGCCTCGTTGCCCCAGGCCGGTGTGCGATACAGGCGCGAGCTGGCCAGCAGCTGCACACCCGGCAGCTGCGCCAGCACATCGATCGCCGAACGCAGGGTGGCAGGCGCGTCCCCAAGGTTCGCGCCCAGCCCGATACACGCTACAACCATTGCTGCTTACTCGCCCGCGGTCGCGCTGCCACCGCCGCTACGGCGACGACGGCGACGACGACGCGGCGCCGTGCCCTCCTCCGCCTCGCCATCGGTATGCACTGAATCCAGCCCGGCGCCCACTGCGTGCCCGGCCTCGGCCTGGGCCTCGCGCCAGAACGCGATGTCTTCCTGGTGCTCGCTGGAAGCAGCCTGGCGCAGGGCCAGGAAATCGAACGCAGCGCGGAAGCGCGGATGGCTCAAGGTGCGTAGCACGCGCTTGCGCTGACGGGTACTGAAACGCGACTGCAGCAGCCAGATTTCCTGCATCGGCAGCGAGAAGCGGCGCGGCAGGGCAATCGTGCTCAGCTGATGCAGGGTCACCCGGTCGGCGGCACGGCGTTGCGCCTCTTCTGGCGCCAGACCCTGCTTCTGCAGGCCGATCAGCGCGCGGCAGAAGGCAGGCCACAGCAGCAGCGCGAACAGGAAGGCCGGCGACACCGGCTCTTCGTTGGCGACCCGTTCGTCGGTATTGCGCAGGCCTTCGATCAGGATGCGGCGCAAGGCGCCAGTGCGGTTGCTCTTCAGCGCGGCAGCGCTTTCCGGGAACAGCACGGCCAGCAGACCGTAGCGCTCCAGGCCTTCAAAGCTGGCCACGCCATGCCCGGACAGGAACAGCTTGAGCACTTCTTCGAACAGACGGGCCGGCGCAGCCTCACCCAGCAAGGAAGCAAGCCGCGGAATCGGCTCGGCGGTAGCTGCTTCGATCTCGAAGTTGAGCTTGGCCGCCAGCCGCACCGCGCGCAGCATGCGCACCGGGTCTTCACGGTAGCGCTGCTCCGGATCGCCGATCAGCTTCATCCGGCGCTCCAGCACATCTTCAAAGCCGCCGGTGTAGTCACGCACCGAGAAATCCTCGATGGCGTAATACAGCGCGTTGCAGGTGAAGTCGCGGCGGACCGCATCGTCCTCGATGGTGCCGTAGACGTTGTCACGGACCAGCATGCCGTTCTCGACCTCGCGGTCGCCGCTGCCGTCATCGCTGTTGGCACGGAACGTGGCTACTTCGATGATCTCGCGGCCGAACACCACATGGGCGAGGCGGAAGCGGCGGCCAATCAGGCGGCAATTGCGGAACAGCTGCTTGACCTGCTCCGGCGTGGCATCGGTGGCCACGTCGAAATCCTTGGGGCGTCCACCTACCAGCAGATCGCGCACCGCGCCACCAACAAGATAGGCGCCGAAGCCGGATTCGCGCAGACGGTAGAGCACCCGCAGCGCATTGGGACTGATATCCCGGCGCGAGATGGTGTGCTGGTCGCGCGGGATCACGCGGACGGTGAACGGCGTTGTAACTATGGAATTGATGTTGGCGCTTCCAGTTGGGTTTACGGGATTGCCGAGCGGCAACCAGATGCATATACTAGCGCGCTCGCCAGACGCGACCAAACGCTCCCTTCGTCTAGTGGTTAGGACGTGGCCCTCTCAAGGCTAAAACAGGGGTTCGAGTCCCCTAGGGAGCGCCAACTCCGTCTGCGAATGCAAAAGCCCCGCCCTGCGGGGTTTTTTGCTTTTTACACCTGCCAGCGCCCCAGGGCCCTGGCTCCGGCACGTTTCCTTGCGCCTGCAGTCCTGGCCAATGAGAATGCCCCCGCCCAGCCCCTGCATCCTGATCTAGAATTGCAGGGTTCAAAGCCGGACCCCACCATGCCTTTTGTCGTTACCGAAAACTGCATCAAGTGCAAACACACCGATTGCGTCGAAGTCTGCCCCGTGGATTGCTTCCACGAAGGCCCCAACTTCCTCGTGATCGACCCTGATGAATGCATCGACTGCACGCTGTGCGAGCCCGAATGCCCGGTCAACGCGATCTTCCCGGAAGATGACGTCCCCGCTGGCCAGGAAGGTTATGTCGCGCTCAATGCCGAGCTGGCCAAGGCCTGGCCGGTGCTGACCATCCGCAAGGACCCGCCGGCCGATGCGGCCGAATGGGACGGCAAGCCAGACAAGCTGAAGCTGCTGGAACGCTGAGCCGCCGCATAGCCAGCCCAACAGCCAGCCAATGAAAAGGGCGCCCGCTTACGCAGGCGCCCTTTTTTATTTCACCATGACTCCAGCACCGAAATTCGCTGGACTACGCTACAGCCCGATACAGCAGGTTTATCAATGACTTAAGCGAGTTCAACATATGCCGGTGCTTTCCGAAACCTGACCTGACTTCCGACCGCCTGACTCCTATCCGGCCCTTGGAATCCAGGTCTTTCCAAGGAGTCATCATGGCTAAGATCAAACTCACTAAGTCCGCTGTCGATGCGGCGCAACCCCAGGCAGAGGCCGTCGAACTCCGGGACACGCTGGTCCCCGGCTTCCTGTGCAAGATTACCCCGGCGGGTCGCAAGGTGTTCATGCTCCAGTACCGGACGAACGCTGGCGAGCGCCGCAAGCCCTCGCTAGGACTGTACGGGGAGCTGACCGTCGAACAGGCGCGGTCGCTGGCGCAGGAATGGCTGGCCCAAGTCCGCCGAGGCGGAGATCCCGCCGCAGAGAAGGCGGAGGCGCGCCAGGCACCTACGGTCAAGGAGCTATGCACGAAGTTCATGGAGGACTACTCCAAGAAGCGCAACAAGCTCAGCACCCAAGCCGGCTATCAGGCTGTCATCAATCGCAACATTATTCCGCTGCTGGGACGCAAGAAAGTTCAGGACGTGAAGCGTCCTGAAATCGCCGGACTGATGGAAAAGCTTTCGTACAAGCAGACCGAGGCGAACAAGGTATTCAGCGTCTTGCGCAAGATGTTCAACATGGCCGAGGTATGGGGCTATCGGCCCGACGGTACCAACCCTTGCCGTCACGTCCCGATGTTCCCTGCCGGCAAATCGACTCACCTCATCAGCGACGAAGAAATGGGCAACCTGTTCCGACAGCTCGACAAGATCGAGTCGGAGGGGCTGGAGAACTACGTCATCCCTTTGGGAATCCGCCTGCAGTTCGAGTTCGCCGGCCGCCGCTCGGAAATCATCGCGCTGGAATGGAACTGGGTTGACTTGCAGAACCGGCGCGTCGTCTGGCCTGACAGCAAGACAGGCGGCATGTCTAAGCCCATGAGCGAGGAAGCCTATCGGCTACTCTCGACGGCACCCCGGCAGGAGGGTAGCCGCTATGTGCTGCCTTCTCCTAGCCACGCTGGCAAGCATCTAACCACGGGCGAGTATTACGGTGGCTGGAGCCGTGCGCTCAAGGCGGCTGGCGCTACGCACGTGGGCACGCACGGCATCCGCCACCGTTCGGCGACCGACATTGCCAATTCGGGCATCCCGGTCAAGGTCGGCATGGCGCTAACGGCGCACAAGACCGTCGTCATGTTCATGCGCTACGTCCACACCGAGGATAAGCCGGTGCGAGAGGCGGCCGAACTGGTGGCGAATCGGCGTAAGACGATCACCGGGATGCAGGGAGCCAAGGAGGTGGCCGCATGACCCGGCGCAAGGCATCCGTCTCAGCGCCAGCAGCGCCGCCCGCGCTGCTGGGCGACATCCGGGCACTGATCGAAGCGTCGCGCCAGCGCGTCGCCTCGGCGGTCAATGCCGAGCTGACATTGCTGTTCTGGCGCATTGGCCAGCGCATCCATACGGAAGTGCTTGCCGGGCAGCGGGCCGGGTACGGCGACGAAATCCTGCCGACCCTGGCGGCGCAGCTTGTCCGCGACTACGGACGTAGCTTCGCGGACAAGAACCTGCGCCGGATGGTGCAGTTCGCCGCCACCTTCTCGGACGAGCCAATTGTCGTGACGCTGTCACGACAATTGAGCTGGTCGCATTTCGTGGCGCTGCTGCCGCTAAAAGACCCGCTCCAGCGGGACTACTACGTGCAAATGGCCAGCGCCGAACGCTGGAGCGTGCGGACGCTACGCGAGCGCATCGACTCGATGCTATACGAGCGCACGGCGCTGTCCAAGAAGCCGGACGAGACGATCACGCAAGAGCTGGCGGCGATGCGCGATGCGCAGCGCATGTCGCCGGCGCTGGTCATGCGCGACCCGTACATCCTCGACTTCCTGGGCCTGCGCGATACCTGGCAGGAAGGCGACCTGGAAGCCGCGATCATCCGCGAAATGGAGTCTTTTTTGCTGGAGTTGGGCGCGGGCTTCTCTTTCCTAGCCCGGCAGAAACGCATCCAGATCGACGACGAGGATTTCCACCTGGACCTGCTGTTCTATAACCGCAAGCTGCGGCGGCTGGTGGCGGTGGAGTTGAAGATCGGCGAGTTCAAGGCAGCATACAAGGGGCAGATGGAGCTTTATTTGCGTTGGCTCGACAAGCACGAACGCGAACCGGAGGAAGCCTCGCCGCTGGGCATCATTCTTTGTACCGGCAAGAAGTCAGAGCAGATCGAGTTGCTGGAGCTGGACAAGTCGGGCATCCACGTAGCCGAATACCTGACGACCCTGCCGCCGCGTGCGGTGCTGGGGGAGCGGTTGCAGCAGGCGACCGAACGGGCGCGGTTGCAGATCGAGCAGCGGCAGCCTGGCGAGAAGTCCTGACAGCAGCATCTGTCCAACCGTACACCCAAACCACAGCACGAGCATGTGGCAACGGATCTCTTGCTCTATCGAGGCTCCATGCTAGTGTGGAATCGCCATAGGCCGATAAGGAACTGGCCTGCGGCTCAAGGATGCGCTGGGGCTAGTGGGCGCGAGCGCCCAATCACATGATTATCGCGGGCAGCAGCGCCATGTTCTATGCCGATCGCTGTTTTAATTAAATATCTCAAACTATAAAGTCAGTTAATTTTTTCAAAATATTCACGAATCAAGTCATCATTTTTTAAATACGAATCGAGAACCTGAAACAGAAAAAGATCCCCGCTAATATTTATATCAAACGGGATCATTGAGTTATCTATTTTGAATGTCTTTATTTTTCTATGCCCCTTGATGTTGGCATTGCTCAATCTTTCTTGATAGCTATCCAACGTATATACGATAAATTCGTGATCCAAGTGAGTTATAAAAAAATCATCGCCTTTTGAACTGTATTCAAGATGGATGACTTGCGTTACGACGTCGTCGCCTGCCACCTCAAAGTCCTCCATCAATTCTTCAAAAGTCAAACTTAGCTTCTCTGCGTCATGGTGAATCCATAGATTGTTCTCATATTTATCGGTGGAGTAGAACTTTGACAATCTAGGAAGGGAAGATATTTTCAATCGCAACGGAGCGCCAAACTCCATCTCCTCCATTGCAGGGACATAATCGGAGACGTAATCAATCCTGAATGCTATTTCGGACAGCATTCCTTTTTCAATGAGTTCCTCGATAGAGGTAAGCAGCTTCCTCGGAACTTTTATCCAGAAGTGTCGCCCTATGCGTTCATCGCGTATTGTCTGACTATCCTTGTCGTTGAATATCTGAATATTCTCGTTCAGGCTGACAAGACTATATTTAGAGAACTGAGCATCTTCCTTTCTTATGTCAATTCCAATTTTCTCGTACTCACGTTCAACTACCTTGGAATATTTTAGCTCCAGCATCTCAGCCCTCCCCATGATTGATTGGTGCTTGGAATAAAAAATGCAGCCAATGCGATAATTTGCGTAATTTTCTTTTATGTACGAAACACCATCTTCGTCATGGATATGCTTGTAGGAATTGTTGAGAATTTCTAGCGATCCCGGATACTCGTTGAGATAATTATTTAAGTAGTCCATTAAATGCTGGATTGTCTTTATAGCCAATCGCTTGTCCACTAGATCAAGCTGTGGCCCATAAAACTTGGCTGCGTTTGGATGGTCGCGTTTGGCTTCAAATTCTTTCAGAATGGCCGCCTTTTCATTCATGCAGCCCTCCGTATAAGCACGCATTACGTCTGCCTGAAAGCTCTCATTTGCCAGAGAGGTTTGGATGAGGGGAAGCAATTTCTTGACAAAGATCGGGTCTTTATTAAGAAAGACGTAGCAAAATTTCCCAAAGCTGAATAACGCGATTTTTTCCGAAGAAAATTCATTGATTTCTTCAAAGATATTTTTCATATTTTTTACTCAACTCGCCGTAGTCCAAATAGTAAGCGACGGAACCTTGAGCGTCTCCACTTTGTGGATCGCGCTGCTCCACGTTCGCTATTCGCTCATCCCTGACGGGACTGGCATTCGCCAGCCCTCCACGGCCCGACACTGTGATCCGGGCCTGCGCGCTCCGCTTGCATGTTGAGCTGGCGACAGCAGGGCATGCAGAGCGAGCCGCGCGCAGATGATTCAGCCAAACGCTAAACAAAGCTGTAGGGCATCCCATAGAGAGCGCGGTTGCGCTACTCGTGATTTCTATGGAATTTGATCGTATCCAAAACTGCATGAGGCAAGCTTGCGAGTTACTTGATACTCTTCGCCAGAATACTGGCGAACTCGACCTCGTTCCGAAACAAGGTGCAGGTTCTTCCTTGCCCGCGAACCAATGACATACAGCAATTTCATCGCGCTTTCTTGACCGTTCGGATCATTGAAATGCGGCACCATATCTTCTAATAATGCATAAGCGATCACTGCATCGAACTCGGCTCCCTTGACGCCGTGTATCGTCGAGATGGTGATTCCAGTCCTATGCTGAAATACCTTCCTGAATGTCTCAATATCGCCTATAAATTCGCTACCTTCACTCTTCAATCGATTTACCCGGGCTTGCGAACTATCGAAGAAGGCAACGTGATGCTCTTGAAGCAGCGTGAAAAGGCGAAAGTCGATTGCTAAGTTTGCAAACAGACGCTCGAAAAATGCGCTCAAGTAGGTAAGACCATCTGTTTCATCGATCTTAATTGCATTGCACTCCCTCAACAAGGACCTCCGCGTGAGCTTCGACACGCTAGCCCCGGCCGCCTCTAGGTCATTCAGAATCTCCCCGGCCCACCGCAGTCTGCGCACATACATTCCCGGCGATGCCTGAGTAAGTGCAATCTTAGAAAGCCTGTACCAGAAATTCTCAGTGTCCCGTGCAAAGGGAACCATACCGGGGCCATCGAATGAGTACTCCGGCATGCTGGCGACCAAACGACGTGTCATGCTTGCAAGATGCGTCCACTGTGGCGCGAGAATGCACACCTCGTGAGGTGAGATGCCCATAGTCTCAATGTTGAAACGGATGAGCCGGATGAGCTCAGCGTCCAGATCATTTTTGCTCACTGTGTCGTCGAATGAAATAAGGCTTGGGTACGCCTTGTCCTCGGATGCGGCTTCGATGCGTGTGTTGTGAACGTTGTAGTTTCCGAAGTACTCAATGATGCGCTCAGAAGAACGGTAGTTCCGCGACAGTTCGAGTTCGTCCAAATCGATATTGGCCATCGCCTTGAAATCCTCGAAGGCAATCGGATATCCGCCAAGCGATTGATAAATCGCCTGGTTAGGATCTCCGACAATAAAGGCCTTGGTCGCACCTTGACCAGCTTTCAGAATGGCGGTGATGATCGAATACTGAATTCGTTTGGTGTCCTGATACTCGTCGATCAGCACGAAAGAGAACAACTGTGCCAGAAGAGTGCTGATCGCAGGATGACGTGCGATCAGTTGGTACGCATAGTAAAGAATGAGCTCAAAGTCTAGCTGCCGACTTTCGTGCAGAATCTCAAAATACTTGCCCAATATGACGTGAAGACCCGAATGCTTCCAATCTTGTGGGCAGGAGAGCACATATCCAGTTTCGGTGTAATAAAACTCACAATCCCAGAATGTTATTTTTGGCTTCTGGTAAGGCTTGCACAATGCCTCCAGGATTTTCTCGCGCTCATGCTGATCGATCACACGGAAGCCTCGATCCAACGCTTCGTGATAGATGCCGTACGGTTTCAATATCCATTCAAGACAGAACGAATGTATCGTTCCTATCCATAATCGGGATGTATCCACCCCAAGGCTCTCAATGCGCTCGTGGATTTCGTCGGCGGCACGGTGCGTATAAGTGATGGCAACGACAAACTGCTTGTTCGATTTCAGCCTGGACAACTCATAGGCGATTTTGTAGGTGAGCGTGCGCGTTTTCCCGCTGCCCGGGCAAGCGATGAGAAAGACGCTCCCTGGCTTCAGAATGGCTGCTTCCTGCTCGGGATTCAGATCATCTTTGTTCCACATGAACATGATCAGAACACCGCGAGTACATCGTTGATGCGATCATCTGGGAACGTGGCAAGCATCTCGTTTCGGATGCCGACGAAGTCGATGTCTCCATTTCGGAAGGCCAGCAGCTTGGCCCTAAAGTCGTCGAATACGGCAGACGCAGTGAAGATATCTTCTGCATCGATGTAGTTCACGCGGTAGCTCAGCACGTTAAACCAGACTTCCTTAGTGACCACCGGATGCGCAAAAGCGATGGCGTCCAAGATGTACTTCGGAATGGCGGTCTGCGGATCGATCTTCTTTCCCAGCAAGATGGCAAACCATCCCTTGCCGTAGTTGTCCGCCATGGTCAATGCGCGCTGACCGAACAACGCGATGTCCGCTGATTCGAGCTCCGCCTTGGCCGTCGCGATGGTTGGTGCATCCTTGTAGACATCAGGAAGGATGCCGACCACCTTACGCGCATTGCCGGCGGCAATGAAGTCGACCTCGAAGGTATGGGGGGCAAAGAATGGAGAAACCCACCCGTTATCTTTGAAGGTGTCTTCCAATAACGCTTTCCTGGCGACCCCTTTTTCCTGGGATGCCTGATACTTGCCCTTGCGCCGGAGCAGCCCTTCGGAGTCTCCCGCCGCCGGCGTTGTGTCAATGATGGACTTGTCAAGGTCGGTGACGATGCTGCACCGCTTCCGGATTCGGGCATCATCGAAAAGAACCGCGACGTTCTGAAATCCAGTGCTGCGGATATTAATTAAACTGATGCCGAGTTCATCAAGGCTGACGCCTAGCACGTTCTTGATCAGGATCGGAACGAGAATTTCTTCTGCATCGCCCTCCACTAAGAGGACGCTCTTGGCAAACAACAAGTTGCTACGGACAGCATCCAGGTAGCGTTGAATGTTGCCGATCTCTTCTGGGTTTAGGCCAATTGCAGGCTGGTATGCCTCGCAACGATCACCTTCTCTGCCGAGGATGTTCACGTTCTGAACATTGCTGACCTCAGAGATGTGCGTCGAATGGGTCGAATAAATGATCTGTGTGTCGTCGTATTTGAGCTTGTCGAACAGTGTTTTCTGGATATGTGTGTGAATGTGAGCTTCCGGCTCTTCGATAAGCAGAAAGTTGGCGATCGACTGTTTAGCCTTTTGATACTTGAATTCAAGCAGTTTCAACGTGAGGAATATCAGGTTTGCTCCACCAAGGCTCAGCTCGTGGATCGGTCCTTCGTGGCTCTCCCCCGATTCGCCAACGAACAGCTTGAGCGACTGGAACAACTTGTCAGCTTCGTCTGGCAGATCCGACTTGATAGAAAGAGAAGACGGCGAATACGCCTCACCCGCCGCATCCTTGATGGTGTCTCTGATATCCGTCCGGACGACCTGCACGTCTGGCAACGCTTCGATGGAGTCATTCAATGCCTTTACCCCGTCGGTGATAGCCTGGAACGCCACGGGGTCGATATCGCCGCTCTTGCCCTTCAGAAGCGAAAAGAGCGGATTTGTCCGGTTGTTGTGAAATTCGGAGACGACGTCCCGTAGCGCCTGGACGAAAGTGAACGAAATTTCTTTGGAGACGGACAGCACGTTCGGAATCTTCGCGCCGATAACACGAAATTCAACCTCTTCATTGAATCGAACATTCGCGAAGTCGCCGACCACATCCTTATAGAAGGCCTCGTCGTTGAAGTCGGCTTCACTCCGACCTGTGAAAATCGTTTCATAGTCGTCGATGGTGACCGGGTTCAGGATAGCGTCGAGGCCTGCCTGATCACCATCGTTCAATTGAGAAAGTCGCAGCCTGATTTCCTTCTTCGGACGAAAGATCAGGTTGTAAGTGGCCTTGCCGTTCGCCTCTTCCTCAATTACGCCCGTCCCATGTCGGAAGAGCGCCTGCACTGATTCATCCGCAGAGATTTCCTCAAACTCAAGACTGATGATGATCCAATGTCCCTGCCAGCGCCCTAGGCCGCGATGAAAGTCGGTATGCTCCAGCCGGTAGGCAGAGCGAATCATGTTGTCATCAAGCAGCAATCTGATTGCGCGAAAGAGATTGGTTTTGCCAGATCCATTTTCGCCGATGACAGTGTTGATACCCTTCTGGAACAGCAGCTTCGTGTTGGGAAAGTTCCGGTAGTTGACCAGGCTGAGCTTGGATATATGCATTTGATTCAATCTTGTTGTTGAAATCCACATGCCGATCGGCCGATGGATTGGTTGAACACTGCAGCCATTGATCCCAACTACGGAATGGCCAACTGTCAGTTGGTTTTAGAACGGCACCGTGTCTAAGGTAGGAATCGGTTGGAGCGCATTTTTAATCTCGGTTAGCCTTGCAAGTAGTTCATCGAAAGTCACGATCACGATCTCTGCGAACGCATTTCGAACGAGCTCGAATGACTTTCTTTGCTGATGCTCTTGTGGCGTCATGCCAGCGACAACTATGCAGCGAACCGCATAGCTGTGGAGGTCGTATCGGTTCATGTTATTTTTTATGACGGGTAGTTCACTCTGCAATTTGAAACGCTGATCTAGAATTTGAGCAATCGCTCCACCCAATTCTGTCGATGGGCCAAAAACATCATCTCCACGATAGGGAGATTTTCCTAGCAGTTCGGTTTGCGGCTTTTTTATCTCAATGAGGCCAAGATTGCCCGTGGAAGCGGATGCGTATAGAAAATCTGAAAATTTTCCGCCGGACCCGTTAAGTCGCTTGCCACCTGCATAAGCTTGCCCCTGAACCAGCATGGCTGGAACGGCAAATGCAAGACTAAGTATGAAAGGATTTTCCAGAAAGAAGCTTTGCCACTTGCTTTCCGTCAGTCCTTTTCCAAGCATTTCCTGGTATCGCTCAATCAGTTGATTCAGTGTGATGAGCTCAATATCATTCTTTAATGCCAGCAGCGAGCGCGGCTCAGATTCCGCCAGTGCTTCTATATTGTCTTGAACCATGCGAACAGCGGCGCGCCGATCACGCTTGGAAAGCGTCACATGCTGCCGCCCACCATCGGTCATTTCCGTTAGTGCATCAGGTCTTACGCTCTTCTTTAGAGCGGGAAATTGTGCTGAATCGGCAGCATGTAATAAGGTCTGGTAGACATGAAATTGCTTGTCCTTGCGCGCGTCTCTCTGGTGGCGAGAGGCTATGCGATTTAATTCTTTTCTTAATTCATGAAATCTTCTTATTCCGAGAATAAAGAATGGCGAATCAATTTTCGCGTCATTTCCTTTGTGGACAATGAGTATGCTTACGTTTTCTAAGCTGGCGGCTGTTTCGCAAATTTGCCGATATTCCCACAGAAGCCCCAAACCGAATCGAAAATCTTTGGCAAACCCATCCGGCAACTGCTCAAGAAGCCCAACGACATCGTCAGTAGTCTCTGGCAGTATGTAGGGCTCGATAACAGGCCGAGCGACGACGATGCGTTCAAGGGTGCCGTATTTAGGTTGCAGGTAATCGTCGCGATCTTCTCGAATATTAAGAGGCCAAATGGTCAATCTGTCTGGACACACATTGAGCAGTCTCGCTATTGGCGAATCCGGCTTGCGCTCCGCTGCGGGAATATCAGTGAAGAAAACGTTAATGCCTTCCTCTTCCGGTTCGGCTGCTTCAATGACAAGGAAGGGGCCGCCGTCCAAACGCTCACGTTGATTGAATGCTGAAGGTCTGATAGATGCCATGAACTATTCTTGATCCCTACTGTTCAGAGAAACGATTTGCGGGCCTTGCCTCAGCGCAACCTTATGGTGCCTTCCGATCAGAATCGGACGACACACGATTGATGTCAAAGGGGAGTGCCTTATCTGCCGCGATTCGGGTCAGCAGCATCCGAATCGCATCCGAAATTGATAACCCCATTTCAGCCAGAACAACAGTTGCGGCTTCTTTAATCTGCCCGTCAATCCGGGCACGAACGACGTCGTTACTTGTCGCATCCCGGACGATTGCATAGACTCTAAACGCTATCCCCTCTTCATGGCCAGAGCGGTCCTGCAAGAGTTGATAGAGTCCTTGCAATCTACCCAGGGAGTAAAGCCATGTTGATTGCCCTGCACAAGAACGCCCGCACCACGCCCGCCGTGCGTGCCGAGATCGCAGCCAGCAACGAGCCAGCCAACGTCCTGGCCCTGCGCTTCGGGATCACTGAGCAGACGGTCTACAAATGGAAGAAGCGCGATGTTTTTGCAGACCGCTCGCATACGGCCCATCACCTGCAGACCGTGCTCACGCCTGCGCAAGAGACCGTGGTGCTCCACCTCAGGCGTACCCTGCTGCTGCCCCTGGATGACCTGCTGGCGGTCACGCGCGAGTTCATTTGCCCCCATGTCTCACGCTCTGGCTTGGACCGCTGTCTGCGCCGCCATGGCGCGGGCAACCTCAACGCCCTCAAACCCCAGGAGCCTGCGGTAGCACACAAGGCCTTCAAGAGCTACGAGCCTGGCTATGTGCACATGGATGTGAAGTACCTGCCCCAGATGCAGGACGAGAGCAGCAGGCGCTATCTGTTCGTGGCCATTGATCGGGCTACGCGCTGGGTGTTTGTGCAGCTCAAGACCAACAAGACGGCCGCCAGTGCGCAAGCCTTCCTGAAGGCATTGCACAAGGCCTGTCCACTCAGGATCACCAAGCTGCTGACCGACAACGGCAAGGAGTTCACAGACCGCCTGTTTGCCAGCCGGGAACGCGAACCCAGCGGCAACCATGAGTTCGATCAACTGTGCCAGGAGCTGGGCATAGAGCACCGGCTGACCAAGCCCAGAACACCGAGAACCAACGGTATGGTGGAGCGGTTCAATGGGCGTATTGCAGACGTCCTGAAGACCCACAGGTTCAACAGCCGCGAGGACATGGAGCAAACCTTGTTGCGCTATGTGGCCCTGTACAACCACCAGTTGCCGCAATCAGCGCTCAAGAGCAGTACGCCCATGCAGGCCATGAAACAGTGGTATCAGTCGCACCCGCATCTGTTTAACAAGCGACCATATGATCGTCCGGGATGCGACAGTTACTTGCCATTGTTGCGCTCACAATAGATGTAGCTACATTGTGGCTCATAAGTACTATTGCGTCACTTACATTTTGTTGTGAACAGTAGAGCATCCCGGCGTGCCGCCGTCGGGCTCGCGGGCGTTGCCCCGCGCCTCGTGCCGAGTCGCGGCCATGCGGCTTTGATCCCTGATGCCTCCGGCCGTCTCTTCGCTCCTGGCCTGCGCGCGGCGCTTGCCCTCCAGGGGATCGGCTGGACAGCCCATCCCCGCCGCGCCTTGCTTGGCGCCCCTCGCATGCACCGAACAGGTTGCACCTGATCGACCAACAGCCATCCAGCTAGGCGTGCCGCTGGCACGCAGGGGCGCTCGCCGCGCGGCGTTGGTTTCAGCGCACCCCCTGGCCCATTGGCCGCTGTTCGTCTTTCCCCAAGTTCATCGCTTTTTCCCGCGACCGTAGCCCGCGGTGCCTGGCCGTCAAGGCGCGCAGGGCCGAGTCCTCGCTGCGCTGCGGGCCGCACCAACCCTGCGCTTCTCCCTTGACGGCCAGTCCCTCGCTGGCCCGGTTTTTCGCGGGCGATGAACTCAGGAAAGACGGCGGCAAACAGGACCGGCCCAGGTCTCTGCGCCGAACCAACCGAAGCCACAACGGGCTCCGAATCTTGGAATCCGGTCAGCTTTGAAACCACAGCAACTCATTGGAGAAAACCATGCAACTCGCATCTCGATTCGCTTCCCATTCCCCGACGCTGCGCAGTGACTACCCGCTGTCCGACGACCAAATCCGCCGCGTAGCCCCGTCCATCTTCGCGGAGGCCCCGCACGATAGCCGCTCCGAACGGTACGCCTACATTCCCACCGCCGCCGTGCTGGCGGAACTGCGCAAGGAAGGGTTTGAACCCTTCATGGCAGCGCAAACCCGCGTGCGGCACGACGACCGCCGCGACTACACCAAACACATGATTCGCCTGCGCCATGCCAGTCAGATCAACGGCGCGGAAGCCAATGAAATCGTGCTGCTGAACTCGCACGACGGCACCAGCAGCTATCAGATGCTGGCCGGAATGTTCCGGTTCGTTTGCAGCAATGGCCTTGTGTGCGGCGATACCGTGGCCGATGTGCGCGTGCCGCACAAGGGCGACGTGGCCGGTTCTGTCATCGAAGGCGCTTTCGAGGTGTTGAGCGGCTTCGAACGCGTGAAGGAATCCCGCGACCTGATGCGCGCTATCACGCTGGACGAAGGCGAAGCCGAAGTGTTCGCCCGTTCCGCGCTGGCCCTCAAGTACGACCCCACCGATAACAAGCCCGCGCCCATCACGGAAAGCCAAATCCTGATGCCGCGCCGGTTCGACGACCGCCGCCCGGACTTGTGGAGCGTGTTCAACCGCACCCAAGAAAACCTGACCAAAGGCGGATTGCATGGCCGCAGCGCCAACGGACGCCGCCAGCAGACCCGCCCCGTGCAGGGCATTGATTCCGATGTGCGCCTCAATCGCGCCCTCTGGATGTTGGCCGATGGCCTGCGCCAGTTGAAGGCCTGATTCCCCACGCGGCAGGGGCAGGCAGCAGCCCTTGCCGCTTTCTTCGCTGCTGCATCCCTGAACCGATAGGAGTTATCACCATGAACGCCATTACCCAAACCGAAGCCCGCGCCCTCAACACCGCCGCCGCTATCCCGCTGGAAGCCGCCGACCCGACCAAGAACCTGATTTTGGTTCCGCTGTCGCGGCTGGTGTCGCGTCCTGCTGGCCGCAACGTGCGCAAGACCCCGCGCATGTCCATTCCCGAACTCGCCGCGAGCATTCAGCGTGTCGGCCTGCTGCAAAACCTCATCGTCATTGCCGCCGCCGATGGCGAGCATTACGAAGTCGTGGCCGGTGGCCGCAGGCTGGCCGCGTTGAAGCTGCTGGCGAAGAAGCGCCGCATCAGCAAGGAATGGGAAGTGCCTTGCCTGTTGGTGGCCGATGGCACCGCCCGCACGGCCAGCCTCACCGAGAACGTGCAGCGCGAAGCCATGCACCCCGCCGACCAGTTCGAGGCATTCGCCGCGCTGGTGGCCGAAGGCCGACCCATCGAGGACATAGCCGCCGATTTCAGCGTCACGCCGCTGGTGGTGCAGCGCCGCTTGAAGCTGGCGAACGTCTCGCCCCGGCTGCTGGCCGACTACCGCGCCGAAGCCGTGACGCTCGATCAGTTGATGGCCCTTGCCATCACCGACGACCACGCCGCGCAGGAAACCGCGTTCTACGACGCGCCGACGTGGCAGCGCAACCCTTCCCAATTGCGCGACCGCCTCACCGAGCGCGAGATTGACGCATACCGGCATCCGCTGGTGCGTTTCGTGGGGCTGGATACCTACGGAGCCGCAGGCGGTGGTGTGCGCCGTGACCTGTTCGCGGAAGGTGACGCGGGCGTGTATCTGACCGATGCCGCGCTGCTGGAACGGCTGGCGCAAGACAAGCTGGCAGGTATCGCCGCCGAGGTGAAGGACGAAGGCTGGGCGTGGGTGGATGCCACCCCCGCCGTGACCCATGCCGACCTGCACGCCTTCCAGCGTGCGCCGAGGGAGCGCCGCGAACCGAACAAGCGCGAAGCGCAGCGCATCGAGAAGCTGCAAACCAAGATGCACGAACTGGCCGCCGCCGTGGATGACGCGCTTGATACCGAAGACGAGGAAAAGGCCGATGCCTTGCAGGAAGAAGGCGAAGCCGTGGGCGAGCAGTTGCAGGCGCTGGAAGATGGCTTGCAGGACTACGGCACGACCGTGAAGGCCGCAGCCGGTGCCATCGTCACCATCGACCGCAACGGGCAGGCAGTGATTCATCGCGGGTTGATGCGCGAGGCCGAGGCCAAGGCGCTGCGCACACTGGAACGCCTGCGCCAAGGTTTCGGCAGCGAAAGCGAAGCCGGGAACGACGACGAAGGCGAGGACGACGAGCAGCCCAAGACCGCCGCCATGTCCGACAAGCTGGCGCAGCGGTTGAGCGCCCACCGCACCGCCGCGCTGCAAATCGAAGTCGCCCGGCATCCGCAAGTGGCGCTGGCCGCGCTGGTGCATGGCATGGTGCAGACCGTCTTGCAGGGCAGCCACTACGGCCACGACTTGCCGCTGGGCGTGAGCCTGAAAGCGCAAGACCGGCTGGAAGGCATCGCCCCGGATATACCGGATTCGCCCGCCGCCGTGGCGCTGCGCGAGTTGCAGCAGGTAGCAGGCGAAGGCTTGCCGGAGGACAGCGCCGAACTGTTCGCCGTGCTGCTAGCGAAGTCGCAAGATGAACTGGTGCGGCTGCTGGCGATATCCGTGGCCGTCACGGTGGACGTGGTGACACCCCGCGCCACGCCGCAGCAACCGGGCGCGGAACTGGCGCAGGCTGTCGGCTTGGACATGGCCGCATGGTGGAAGCCCACCAATGAGGGTTATTTCCGGCATGTGCCGAAGGCCGCGATTCTGGAAGCCGTGGAGCAGTACGCCCCGGCGCACGTCACCCGGCTGGCGAAGTTGAAGAAGGCCGACATTGCCAGCGAAGCCGAGCGGCTGGCCGATGGCACCGGCTGGATGCCTGCCATCTTCAAGGCCGAAGGCACCGACGACACCACGGCGCAGGATGCGCCGCAGGCGGTGACGAACGACGAGCCGGAAGCCATCGACAACGACGACGAGCAGCAGGCCCACGCACTCGCCGCCTGACCTTCACCACCACCGAGCGCCCCGGTTTCGGCCGGGGCGCTTCGCTGTTCCATCAGCATCGGCCCCACGCCGTTACCC
>NZ_JASCOR010000037.1 GCF_029959445.1 Stenotrophomonas sp. PS02298
CCCATCCCCCAGCCCGCGGGGGGCGCCCCAAACCGGGGGGGGGGGGCGCTTTTGGGTCCCAAACCCCCACCCCCACCCCGGTTTTGCGCATGATTGCTGCCAGGACGAACAGGCCAGTACACCCTGTGCCAGCGGTGACCATTGCGACTGCCAGCAGCATTGCAACATGCTGCCCAGCGTCACGATGACCAGGCTTGCCCCGATGCGCCATGTGTTGGCGCCAATGCCCGCACTCCCCTCTCGCGGCGACGTGGCCCCGGGCGAGCTCAACCGCCCTCCCATCGCCTGATTCCCGCGCCTTCTGGCGTCCGCAGATATCTGCGCCAAGGCGATCGCCCTGGTGCACCCTTGATCTGTTCAGGACATGCAGCAACGCATCGTGATGCGGCTGTGTGACCGGGAGTTCCACATGTCTTCTGATTTCCTTTCCGATTCGCGCTCGGTACTGTCGCGACGTCGCTTCGTGCAGGGCCTGGCGATTGGCGGCGTGGTTGCCGGTGCCGGCCTGGCGCGCATTCCGCAGGCCTTCGCCGCCGGCAGCGCCATGGCGGTACCGCCGGTTGAGTTGCGCGGCACCGAGCTGAGCCTTGCGATTGGCCGCTCGGCGGTCAACTTCACCGGCCGTACCCGCCCTGCCATCACCGTCAATGGTTCGTTGCCGGCGCCTATCCTGCGCCTGCGTGAGGGCGACACGGTCAACCTGCGCGTGGCCAATACGCTAACCGACGAGATGACCTCCATCCATTGGCACGGCATCCTGCTGCCGGCCAACATGGACGGCGTACCGGGGCTGAGTTTCAACGGCATTGCGCCGGGTGAGGCCTACCAGTACCGGTTCCAGCTCAAGCAGTCCGGTACCTACTGGTATCACAGCCATTCGCTGTTCCAGGAACAGGCCGGTCTGTACGGCGCGCTGATCGTCGATCCGCTGGCACCACCGCCGTATCACTTCGACCGCGAACACGTGGTCATGCTGTCGGACTGGACCGACATGGATCCGGATGCGCTGTTCCGGCGCATGAAGAAGATGCCGATGCATGACAACACCTACCAGCGCACGGTGGGTGACTTCATGCGCGACGCCCGCAAGGATGGCCTGCGCGAGACGCTCAGCGACCGTGGCATGTGGGGCCGGATGCGGATGACGCCTTCCGACATCTCCGACATCAATGCCCACAGCTACACTTACCTGATGAACGGCACCGCGCCGGCCGGCAATTGGACCGGCCTGTTCCGCAGTGGCGAAAAGGTGCTGCTGCGTTTCATCAACGGCTCGGCGATGACCTACTTCGATGTGCGCATCCCCGGCCTGAAGATGACCGTGGTCGCCGCCGATGGCCAGTACATCCATCCGGTCAGCATCGACGAGTTCCGCATTGCCCCGGCCGAGACCTTCGACGTGATCGTCGAACCGACCGGCCAGGACGCCTTCACCCTGTTTGCGCAGGACATGGGCCGCACCGGCTACGCCTGCGGCACGCTGGCAACCCGGCAAGGCCTGCAGGCACCGGTTCCGCAGATTGATCCACGTCCACTGCTGACCATGAGCGATATGGGCCACGACATGGGCGGCCATGGCGATCATGCCGGCATGGAAGGTGGCTGCGGCGCCAATATGGGCATGAAGGGCATGGAGGGCGGTTGTGGTGCTGCAATGGGGCATGGTTCCCATGGCCGCGACAAATCGCCCAAACACAAGCCCAGCGAAGCCGGTAACCCGCTGATCGACATGCAGACCGCAGCCACCGAGCCCAAGCTCGACGACCCCGGCATCGGCCTGCGTGACAACGGCCGCAAGGTGCTGACCTATGGCGCGATGCGCTCCTTGTTCGAGGACCCGGATGGGCGTGAGCCGGGCCGCGAGATCGAACTGCATCTCACCGGCCACATGGAGAAGTTCGCCTGGAACTTCGACGGCATTCCGTTTGCCGGCGCCGAGCCCATCAAGTTGAACTACGGCGAGCGCATGCGCATCGTGCTGGTCAACGACACGATGATGCAGCACCCGATCCACCTGCACGGCGTGTGGAGTGACCTCGAGAGCGCCGACGGCGAGTTCCAGCTGCGCAAGCACACCATCGACATGCCGCCGGGTACACGCCGCAGTTACCGCGTGCGTGCAGACGCCTTGGGACGCTGGGCCTTCCACTGCCATCTGCTGTACCACATGGAAGCGGGCATGATGCGCGAAGTGAGGATCGACGCATGAAGACTCTCTCTCACTCGCTGCTGTTCATCACCCTGGCCGCCAGCGGCAGCGCCTTCGCGCAGGACCCGCATGCGGGCCATGCAGGGCACACCGCTGAAGCAAAGCCGGCCGTGGATCCCCATGCCGGGCACAATATGCCCATGGCCAAGGCTGCTGATCCACACGCGGGCCATGCCATGCCGAAGGCAGAGGATCACTCCAGCCACGGCGCGACCACTGACCCGCACGCCGGCCATGCCATGCCGGCGGATCCGCATGCTGGCCACAACATGCAGGGCAGCAGTGCCAGCGACACGCCACGCGAACCGATCCCAACGCCGACCAAGCAGGACTTCGACGATGCCTTCCCGGTATTGAAGCCGCATGCGATGGAGCACGCACCGTCGTTCCACAGCCTGGTGGTGTTCGATCACCTGGAAGCCTGGGACAATGCCCATGGCAGCGGCCAGGCCTGGGGCATCGATTCCTGGTTCGGCAACGACATCAACCGCCTATGGATCCGCAGTGAAGGCGAGCGCAACGAGAACGCGCTCGGCGACTGGTCGGTGGATGCACTGTACGGGCATTCGATCTCACCGTGGTGGGACGTGGTGGCCGGTGCGCGACATGACAACAGCCGCGAATCACCGGATCTGACCCGCGCGGCCTTCGGCCTGCAGGGCATATCGCCGTACAAGTTCGAAGTGTCGGCGATGGCCTACATCGGCGGACCGCGCAAGGCCGAGTTGGCTGTAGAAGCTGAATACGATGTACTGCTGACCAACCGGCTTATCCTGCAGCCGCTGGTCGAAGCCAGCATCGTTGCCGATGACGATCCGCGTCGCGGTATCGGCAAGGGCTTGAGCAGCGTGGAAGCAGGCCTGCGCCTGCGCTACGAGTTCACCCGCAAGTTCGCACCGTATGTGGGCTTCGTGCACGAACGCGCGTTCGGCGATACCGCCGACCTGCATCGTGATGCCGGCGAAGGTGTCAGCGAATCACGCTGGGTTGCCGGCGTGCGCTTCTGGTTCTGAGCCAAATGGGCGAGGTGAACCAAGCCTCGCCCAACTCCCCTGCAGACACATGGAGATCCCATGAACATGTTCCAATCAAAATCAGTGTTGGCAGGCATCTGCCTGCTGGCTTCGTCGTTGCTGATCAGCGCCTGTACCGCTGCACCCGCAGCAGTCACTGCCAATGCACCCGCGCAGCAGTCACAGCCAGCAACCAGCAAAAACCCGGCGCTGTCGACAATGCAGGTGTACAAGGACCCCAACTGCGGCTGTTGCAGTGGTTGGATCCAGCACATGCGCGCCGCCGGCTTCAGCGTGGAGTCGCATGACACCACCGACATGCTGTCGATCAAGCAACGACTGGGCATCACCGACAACATGATGTCCTGCCATACCGCCGAGATCGACGGCTACGTGATCGAGGGCCATGTACCAGTTGCCGATATCCAGCGCCTGCTCAAGGATCGCCCGAAGGCACGCGGCCTGGTGCTGCCGGGCATGCCGGTCGGCTCGCCCGGCATGGAGTCGCCGGATGGCTACAGCCAGGCGTTCACCGTGATGCTGCTGGCTGAGGATGGCAGCTTGCAGCCCTACGCTTCGCACCCGTAACAGCACCCGGGGGGTGCGGCGCTCAGCCGCCGCACCTAGAATTGGGCATCCCCTCCCCCCAAGGAATGCCCCATGTCACTACAAACACTCGGCCAGAACGCTGGTGTCGCCGCCCAGGTCCCAGCCGAAACCAACGGCTTCGTGTTCAACCACACGATGCTACGGGTCAAGGACATCCGCGCCTCGCTGGATTTCTATACGCGCGTGCTCGGCTTCCAGTTGATCGACCAGCGTGATTTCGCCGAAGCACAGTTCAGCCTGTACTTCCTGGCCTATGTGCCGGCCGGTGTACAGGTGCCGCAGGACGATGCCGAGCGCCGCCTGTGGATGGCCGGCATTCCCGGTGTGCTGGAACTCACCCACAACCATGGCACCGAGAACCAGGAAGGCCCGGTCTACCACGACGGCAACAGCGACCCGCGCGGCTTCGGCCACATCTGCGTGTCGGTGCCGGAACTGGAAGCAGCCTGTGCGCGTTTCGAGGAGCTGGGCGTGCCGTTCCAGAAGCGCCTGAGCGATGGCCGCATGAAGAGCCTGGCCTTCATCAAGGACCCGGATGGTTATTGGGTTGAGATCATTTCCAACAGCGTGCGTGCCTGATACGAACGTGGCGCGTTGCTTACCCGGGCTACGGGGCTATGCGAGGCGAGATCTGAGAGCCCTCCTGTGCGCCAATCCCGGGTGCGCTTCGCTTACCCGGGCTACGGGAACACAGGTTGCATCGCAATGAACAACAAACGCCGGCGTAAGCCGGCGTTTGCTGGTGTCGAACCACTTGGCAGAATTCGACTTACTTGCTGAAAGTACCGGCCTTGACCAGCACCATCTTCTGCGGGTCCACGTACTTGCGGATCGCACCATTGACCTGCTCCAGCGTCACCGACTGGATCGCCTGCGGGTAGTTGTCCAGCCATGCCAGGCCAACACCGCGTTCAACCGTGCCGATGATCGCCGCCGACATGCCGTCGGTATTGCCCAGGCCGACCTGGTAGCTGCCGACCATCGCCTGCTTGCGTGCATCCAGTTCTTCGGCGGTGATGCCGTCCTTCCACCAGCGCTGCAGTTCGCGGCGGGTGCTGGCGATGCCCTTGTCCATCAGCTCCGGTGCAAACGTGGTGCTGATGCCCAGGCCGCCGTCCATGTAGTCGCTGCCCAGCAGGTTGCCGCCGATGCCGTAGGTCAGGCCTTCCTTCGCGCGCACCGCTGCCATGAGCCGGCCGGTGAAGCCCGAACCCAACACATCCACGCCCACCGTCATCGGCAGGTAGTCGGCATCGGTGTAGCGCAGGCCGGTCGACTGGCCCAGGAACACGCTGACGCTGGCCTTGTCCTTCATCGCGATGTTGTGCTCGGCGGCCTTGGCCGGCAGCCGTGCTGGTGCGTCGCGTAGATAGTCGACGCCCCCACTCCAGCCGTTGAAGCCGTGTGCAACTGCGGTCTCGATCGCCTTTGCATCGACGTCACCGGCAAACACCAGGGTCATGTGCGCCGGGCCGTAATACCTCGCGTGGAAGGCCTTGATCTGCTCCAGCGTCACCTGCGGCACGGCCTTGAGCATGGCTTCGCGCGCCACCGGTGCGTTGATGCTGGCGGCCGGGAAGATGCCCAGCATCATGGTTTCGCGGGCCATCGTGCCGGGGTTGTCGCTGGCCTGGCGCAGTGCCGCTTCCAGCTGCACCTTGGCCTTGGCCAGCTCATCGGCGGTGAAGGCCGGCTGACGCAGCTGCTCGGCGAGCAGGTCGAGCACGATTGGCAGGTCCTGCTTCAGGCTCTTGCCGTAGATGCCGATGCGCGCGGCGCTGGGGCTGAAGGACAGCTGTGCACCGATGCCGTCCAGCGTATCGGAGATGGCGAACTTGTCGCGGCGGGTGGTGCCGGCTTCCAGCAGCATCGCGGTCAGCGTCGGCACCGCCGGGTTGTCGGCCCTGGCGGCGAGGAAGGCATCACCCAACGGCATCGAGCCGGTGAAGGTGACCACGTCCTTGACCCCCATCGGGTAGACGATCAGGTCGATGCCGGCGGCCTTGGCGTGCACGGCGGTGTCGGCCACGCCGGCCTGTGCGGCGAATGCGGCAAGGCTGGACAATGCAGCCAGTGCCAACGGAATCAGTCGAATGCGTTTTGCGTTGTTCACTTGCTGCTCTCCGGCACGAACCAGCCAACCGTGCTCTGCTCTGCGGTGAAATACGTGCCGGCGACGCGCTGCACGTCGGCCGGGGTGACCTTCTCAAGATCCTTCAAGGCGCTGGAATACAGGGTCCAATCGCCCATCGCGATGAATTCGTTGAGCGCATCGGCGGCCTGGTCGGTGCCATCGCGGCGATAGGCTTCCTCGGCGCGGTACGGGCCGAGCACGCGCTTGATCTCCTCGACGCTGACGCCGTCGCGGGCCACCTTGGCGATCTCGTCGCGGACGATCTTTTCGATCTCTTCGTGCTTGCTGTCCGGGGCCAGCGCCACGCTCAGCATGAACAGGCTGGGATCGCGCTGCTGGTACATGCCGCCCGATACCGCCACCGCCTTGCTGGTGTCCACCAACGCACGCTGCAGGCGGGCGCTGCGGCCGCCCTGCAACACCAGCTCCAGCACGTTCAGTGCCGGGATGTCCTTGTCCAGGCCCGCCGGGGCCTTGTACGCCATCATCACCGTGCCGGTTTCACCAGCACGACGCAGCGTCACCCGACGCTCGCCCTGCTGCTCCGGCTCGGTGGTGTAGACCTCGGGAATGGCATGCGGCGAACGCGGCACCTTGCCGAACTTGTCGCCGATGCTGGACAGTACCTTGGCGCTGTCGATATCGCCGACCACGGTGACAGTGGCGTTGTTCGGCCAGTAGAAGGTGTCGTAGAACGCGCGCAGCTTCTCGATGGACACCTTCTCGATATCGCTGCGCCAGCCGATCACCGGATGGTGGTACGGATGTGCGCTGAAGGCAGTGGCCCACATCAGCTTCATCAAGGCGCCGTTGGGATTGTTTTCGTTGCGCTCGTACTCGTTGCGCACCACGGTCATTTCGCTCTGGCGGTCCTTCTCGCGCAACAGCAGACCGCGCATGCGGTCGGCTTCGATGACGATGTAACCGTCCAGCGCAGCCGGTGGCAGCGTGGCGTAGTAGTTCGTGCGGTCCAGCGAGGTGGTGGCGTTGAAGCCGGCACCGACGCGGTCCAGGTAGGTGTCGACGTTGTTTGCGCCATCGAAGTTGGTGCTGCCCATGAACATAAGATGCTCGAGCAGGTGGGTGCCGCCGGTAGTGCCGGTCACTTCATTGCGTGAACCGACCCGGTAGGTCATCTGGAAAGTCACCACCGGTGCAGCGTGATTGGGCAGCAGCAGGACGCTCAAACCATTGGCGTCGAGCCGGTACTCATCGATGCCATCGGCGGATTTGACGTAGGTGAAGCCATTGACCTTGACCGGCTCGGCCGAGGCAGCAGCAGCTGCCATCAAGCCCAGCGCAAGGCCGGCGCACAACAGGCGTTGCGAAATCATGCGTTGAGTTCTCTCTAGATGCGCCCGGAAGCGCGGGGAAAGTCGGGGCGGGAGTTCAATCCCGTCCTGGTGGGGTAGCGTTTTCCAGCGCGGAGAGCACGATCTCCGGCGTGAGTACCTCGGGCAGTTCGCGCGGTGCGCCGCCACCGGCCGGATAGGCCAGGTTGAACGGCACCGCGCTGCGGTTCCAACGTTCCAGCTCGGCGGTGATCAGCGGGTCGGCATTGGTCCAGTCGGCCTTCAGCGCGACCACTTCGTTGTCGCGGAAGTAGTCATTCACCCGCGCTGCAGCGAACACCACCTTTTTGTTGACCTGACAGGTGGCGCACCAGCGCGCGGTGAAATCGACATAGATCGGGCGGCCCTCGGCCTGCAGCTGCTTCACGCGTTCGCTGCTCCAGGCCTCCCATTGCAGGGCTTCAGGCGCTGGTGCACGCGGCCAGCCGAACAGCACGGCCGCGACCAACACCAGCACACCAGCCGCCACACTGAGATTGGCGCGGCTACCGCGGGCACCGGGACGGGTGCCACGGCCGTACAGCCACAGACCGAAGCCCAACAGTGACAGCGCCAGCAAGGCATTGAGCAGGGCCGCTTCGTGCAACTGCCCGGCCAGCACCCACAGCAGATAGCCGACGGTGGCATACAGCGGGAAGGCCATCAGCTGCTTGAAGGTTTCCATCCACGCACCCGGGCGCGGCAACAGTTTGACCAGCGATGGGAATACCGACAGCAGCAGATACGGCAGTGCCAGACCCAACGCGATGGCGGTGAACACCAGGAACGACTGTGCGGTCGGCAGTGCCAACGCCGCGCCCAAGGCCGGTGCCAGGAACGGCGCGCTGCACGGCGTTGCCACCACGGTGGCGAGCATGCCGCTGAAGAAGCTGCCGGCCACGCCGCTGCGCGTCTGCAGGCGGGAGCCGACGCTGGTGGCACGCATGCCTACCTCAAATACACCACTGAGGTTCATCGCGAACGCCAGCATCACCAGTGTCAGCACGAAAACGAACGGTGCCGACTGCAGCTGGAAGCCCCAGCCCAGTTGCTGTCCGCTTTCGCGCAGCACCGCCAGCATGCCCGCCAGCGCCCAGAACGAGAGCAGCACACCGGCGGTGAACGACAGCGCGTGCAGGCTGACTTTGCGCCTGTCATTGCCGGCCTGCTCGATGAAGCCAACCACCTTCAGGCCAAGCACCGGGAACACGCAGGGCATCAGGTTGAGGATGAGCCCACCCAATACCGCGAACAGCAGCACCAACAGCGACAGCTGCGCACCATCATTGCCTGCATCTGAAGCCGGTGCCGCACCCAGGTCGGCCGTGCTGACCAAGGCAGTCGCCTCGGCCTCGGCCACGAACGGCAGCTCGATGCTGACACCGCGATAGATGCCTTGCGCGTCGGTATAAGCCAGCACACCGCGCAGCGCTGCATCGGCCGGCATGCTCTCGGCGGGATGCAGCGGCAGCTTCAGCAAGGCGCGCGCACCGCGATTGCCGATGGTCTGCGGCACCTTGTAGGAGACGAACTCGTCGGCCGGGAAAAAGTGCAGCTCCGCGATATCGGCCGGTGCAGCCACGCGCAGGGTCAGGTCGCCCTGCTCGCGGGTCGCCGCCAGCTGCCAACCTTCGCTGGAACCTGGCATCGGCAACGCCGCCAACGCCGCCTGCACACCGGCATCGGGCTGTGGCGGATCGGCACTGACCTGCACACTCAGACTGACTGCCGCCTTGCCCGGGATACACACGGTCTCACACATCAGCCAACGGGCCTGCGCCTTCAGCTCGACCGCGCTACCCGGCTTCAGGTCAGCAGGGGCGATCAGCCGCACCGGCAGATACGACAGCCCTTCGTAACCGTGGCCGGTGATGTTGCCTTCGCGGTCGCGCACAAGGATCGGCGTCGGCCACAGGATCGCCTCGGCCGTCCAGCCCGGTGGCAGCTCCCACATCAGCTTGGTCGGCAGGCCGGTGCCTGCGTTCTTCCAGAAGCTGTGCCAATGCGGATCGTGCTGCATGCGCAGGGCCAGTTGCAGCGGCTGCCCAGGCTGCACCGAGCGCTGCGCGGCTACCAGCTCGGCCTGCACCTGCGCCAGCACGCTGCCAGGCAGCAGCACGCCGAGCAGCAGCAATGCGCTCAGCGCGGCGCGGCGGATGACATCAACGTGCAGGCGCATCTTCAACCTTCTTGATCTGCGCGCGCACTGCGCGCTCGACGTCCCACTCGCGCATGCCGACACCGACGATGGTGCCGTCACCGGCGATCAGGTAGTTCTGCGGCAACTGCACCACGCCATAGGTCTGCGCGGCCTTGTCCTCGAAGCCCGGCGCCTGCAGGTTGATCCAGGGTAGATCGTTGCTGCCGCCTTCTTCCTGCATGGCCTTGGTCCAGTCCGCCTTGTCTTCATCCAGTGACACAGCGTAGATCTCAAAGCCGTGCGCGTGGAACTCGCGATAGACCTTCAGAAGGTGCGGGAATTCACCACGGCAAGGGCCGCACCAAGAGGCCCAGAAATCCAGCAGCACCAGCTTGTTGCGTGCCAGCACTTCGGACAGTTTGACCATCTTGCCGTCAACACCGACCGCTTCGATGTCGGCATAGGGCTTGCCCGGGCCGAACTTCTCGGCCAGCTGCTGGGTCTTGGCGTAATCGGCGGCAGCCTGCTCCATCTGCACGATCAAAGGATGTGCGCCGAGCTCCTGCTTGTAGCTGGCCAGCAACTGCGCCCGGCGGGCCACGTCGTAGCGCTTCCAATCGTAGTTCTCGCTCAGCACCAGCAGCTTGAGCAGCGCCGGCTCGGCACCATCGAGGATGACCGCGTCGTAGTCATTCCTGACCTTGGTCAAGGCAGCGAACGGCGCAGCAACCGATTCACGCGCAGCCTTCATCGCCGCTTCGTCGTTCTCATCCACGCCATCGAAGGCCTTGCGATTGGCTTCGCGGTTGGCCTTGTAGGCAGCTACATAGGCGGGATCCTGCAGATAGCCATAGACACGCTCGGTCAGGCTGCCGCCCTTGGCCACCGGGCCCAGTTCGCCGCTTTCGATGCGTAGCTCACCCGGCTCCAGCACCAGCTTCACCGAGCCTTGATTGCCCACCATCAGTACCGCCGGTACGGCCTGCTTGACCTCACCACTGAGCACGAACGTGCCACTCTGCGCGGTGGCCGTGGCCACCGGCACGACATGCAGCGGATCAGTCGCTTCCGACGGCACCAGCAGCTTGAGTTCGGTACCGTCGGCCAGCCCCGGCAGCGTGCCGCGGATGCTGTAAGCACCGCTGCTTGCGGGTGTGGCCGCTGCGTGCGGATCAGCGCTGTCCGGCGGGGTTGGCGATGGGCTGCAGGCTGCGAGACCGAGTGCAGTGACGACCGCGCTGGCCAGCAGGCAGGCGCGGGCGGTGTTGGCGATGGCTTTCATGGATTTCCTTGCAATGGATGCGGCGCGCCGCCGACGAGGGATCGGCGCACCGCGTTGTTACGGAGCAACTGCTTGGCGTCAGAACTCTTTTTTGATGTCCAGATAGAGCACGCGGCCGCGGATGTTCACGCGGTTGGAGACGAAGCCGGACAGGTTGTCGACGAAGGGATAGTCGCGATCGAACATGTTCTGCACGCCCATGCGCGCGGTCACCCCACCCAACCAGCCATCACGCTGATGCTTGCGATAGCCGATCTGTGCATCGAAGGTGGTATAGGACGCCGAACGTGTACGCGGATTTTCATTGGGGATGAAATCGTTGTAATCGGTGGCCGTGGCCGACAGCGGATACAGCACGCGGTGCGTAGCGCTGTAATGGCTGCCCAGCGACGCGAACCACGTGTTTCCTTCCCAGCCGACGAACAGGTCACCGGCCCACTTGCTCGGACCCAGCTCACTGTCCGCATAGCTCAACGTCGGCATTGATGCCAGCGACCGCGAGGTCAGTTCCAGCGTGCGCACGGCATTAAGCTCGATGCGCCAATCACCCCAGTCATTGCCGAAGTAATAGCTGGCGGTGGTATCGACGCTGCGCGAGCGCCGGCCGAGGAAGTTGATCGCACGGTTGTCCCACAACATCACCCCGTTCTCGCCCAGGGTGAAGGTCCCTTCGGGCATCTTGCTGATGTCCTTGAAGATCTCCGAATAGGTCAGCCCCGACAGCGGATCACCGATGTAGTTGTCGAAAGTGGTGCGGTTATAGGTGGCCGACAGCTGCAGGCCGGTGGCGAATCCCGGCACCCAGTCGAATCCATAGGTAACCACACTGGCCACCTGCGGTTTCAGGTTCACGTTGGGGCCGCTGAGTGCGACGATCTGGGTGACGCCATCCGGCAATTGCCCACCGTTGAACAGCACCCGTGAGGTGTAGTCGTCCATGATCAGCTGGCCGAACTGCTGCTGGGCTTGCGGTACCAGGAAGGACTCGCCCCAGGTTGCGCGCAGGCGCAGCTGATCGATCGGCTTCCAGGCCAGCCGTGCCAGCGGACTGGTGCGACTGAAGCTGCGTGACACCACGCTATCGCTGCCGGTGATGCCACCGGTGCCGTCATTGTTGACGCCGGTCAGCTGCTCGACGTCAAAGCCACCGAGTTCACCGAGCCCGGCCGACCAATCACGCAGCGCGCTGTCGCCACGCTGGTCGAAGCGCTCGTAGCGGGCGGCAACGGTCAGGCTCAGCAGCTTGGCCAGCGGCTGATCCTTCAACAGCGGGATGCCGATTTCGGTGAACAGCGCCTCGGATTTTCCAGTGCTTTCCGAATTCAGGCGTTCGCCGAGATTGCTCTCGTAGTTGTAGCGCTGCTCCCGGTGCTGTGCACCAAATGCCGCTTCGATCTTGCCCGCGGGCAGCTGGAACAGCTCACCGCGGGTCAGCAGGTCGACGGTATTGGCACGCGACTGGAAGCGATAGACATGGCGCTCGACCAGGCTCTGCAGCAGCTCGCGGTTGCGCGCGACGATGGCATCGTTGCTGCCGTCGCCAAACACGTTCAAGCCATTGAGCAATTCCAGCGTGCGCGCATAGCCATCGGCGCCCATCGAGCCGGTCAGGTCCATCAAGGCGGTGGTGGTGCCCTTCTCGCGGCCTATGCTGTACGTCGCCTCGTAATCCCAGCCCTTGGCAAAGGGCAGCTTGCCGTTGATACCGACATGCGCGTCGCTGTTGGTCTGCTTCTGGTCTTCGCTCAGGTTCATGCCTTCGAACTCACGTTCGAACGAATAACCGACCAGTACGTCGCTACCGAAGTTGTTGTATGGATTGCTCTCGGGAACGTAGGTGTTGTAACCGTCCTCGAAGATGCTGAAGTCGAACAGCGTCGGCCGCCAATTCTCCTTGTTGACCTGGCGCACATGGCTGATGCCGTAGTTCAGCTGGGTGGTTTCGCCAAGATCGTGCAGGCCACTGATGCGGACATAGCGGTTGTCGACCTTGGGGCCGATGCGGCTGCGCTCATAGGTCGACGGTGCGGTGGCCGGGTCATAGGCGAGCAGGCTGTCCGGATCCAGCGCGGTGCCATCCTGGCCGCCGGGAATCACGCCGAGCGCCTCGCCCATGAAGTGGTAATCGATGCCGAAATCCAAGGACTCATAGACCACGCCGGGCTGGCCCTTGTTGCGGGTACGGCCGTTGACGCCGCCTCGGTCGCTGAAGTCGCCGCGGCCGTTCGGGCCAACATGGATCAGGCTGGTGACATCCGAAGGCAAGCTGCGCTCAAGCCCGACCGCAGCAGTGACGTGACCGCTGCCATAGCCAAAGGTGCGGGCCAGGTCCAACCGCGATACATCGGCACCGGTGCTGGAGTTTTCATGCCGCAGCTGCGCGGTGGTGCCGTCGTAGGACTTCTTCAGCACGATGTTGATCACGCCGGCCACGGCGTCGGAGCCATAGATGGCGCTGGCGCCATCGCTGAGCACTTCGATGCGCTCGATCTGCGACACCGGGATCGAGGAAATATCGGTATAGGCGCCCTGCGCCTGTGCCGACCCACTACGGCGACGGCCATCAACCAGGATCAGCGTGGAGCGGCTGCCCAGGCCACGCAGGTTCGCACCAGACGAGCCCAGCCCGGACACACCATCGCCATACGTGCTGCCGAACTCCTTCTCACCCAGCGCGCGAGAGGCGCTGGTGCGGTTGGAGAAGTTCTGCGGCAGGTTGCGCAGCACATCCTCGATCGAAGCATAACCGCGGCTTTCGATCAGCTGCGAATCAATCACGATCAGCGGCGAGGCTGGATCGATGTTCTTCAGGTAGGTACCGGTGACATTGATTGTCTCCAGCGTTTCAGCGCTACCTCCGTCCTGTTCAACCACGTCGCCTGCACTGCTGCGCGGACGGATGGCGACCGTTTTCGCGTTGATGAACTCATGCGTGTACGCAGTGGGTGCAAGCAGCTGTTGTAGAGCCGTCGCCGCGCCCATCTGGCCGCTGACCACGCCGCTCTGCTCGCCGCCGCCTGCATTGCCGGCGTAGACCACCTGCAGGCCAGATTGCTCGGCAAACAGCTCAAGTGCCGACGCCAGTGATTGCGCAGGAACATCAAACGTGAACACCGCTGCATCGGCCGCCGCAGCCGCGGCAGGTGCCGACTGTGCCACCGCCACATTGCCGGTGCCGACCAGCAGCGCTAGCGCCACCGCCTTCACCAACGCGTGCTTATGAAGAATAGTGCTGGACCCCATGGATAATTCGCCCCCGAAAGACATCGAATGGTTACCGAGCAACCGGAGCCGCCTTGCGCGGAACCAGCCTCTTGTTACATCCGTGTGTCCAAGTGCGGGAAAAGGGTACTCAAGCCAAGATTTTTTTTGTTGATTCCTGCACTGCCGCTTACTAACGACTGCCGCGGGCAGCGATCACGTTGCGATCGGCCTGCCTGCTGACCTGCAGCTGCGAGCAGCACTCCAGGAACTGCAGGAAGGAATCGGCATCATCGGCATGGAAGACGCCGCTGTAGCGCTGCTCGCGGATCAACGGATCCGTCACCACGATCGGTCGTGGGTTGTAGCGATTGAACTCACTGACGATGTCGGCGAGCGTATCGTTGCGGAAGCTCAGGCGGCGCTTGCCATCGGCAGGCGTATTCGGCGCTTCAAGCGGCATCCGCAGCATGGCCTGCTGGCCCTGCGGTATGCGCGCCTGCTCGCCGGCCGACAATGCCGCCGGACGGCCCAGGGATTCAACCTTGGCCTTGCCCGCTTCCAGTGTGGACGCATCGCCGCGCCACAGCGATTCCAGCCAATTGCTGCTGGCCGTCACCTTGACCTTGCCCTCGCTGACCGCCACCAGCGTGCCCGAAGGCAGCCGGTTGACGGTGAAACGCGTACCCACCGCCTGCACGGTGTTGTCGCCTGCGTGCACGCGGAACGGGCGGCTGCTGTCGTGCGCCACGTCGAAAGTGGCCTCGCCATCACGCAGCTCGATGTCACGCACACCCGCACTGAAGCGCACGGCAATGTACGAAGCCGGTGCCAGCGTGACCATCGAGCCGTCGGCCAGGGCGATGCTGCGCTGCTCGCCGACCGCGCTGGCGTACTGGTGGACCGGCACTTCCGGCTGCAGCAGGGTCCAGCTGCCCGCCAGCAGCGCGCAACCGGCAACGCCTGCCACCAGCGCCCAGCCCAGCCTGCGACGGCGCCCGTGCGTGGCTGGTTTGCGCTCCTGCAGCCTGGGCGCCGCTACAACACTGGGTGCATCGTGCAGCGGCACCACGTTGTCCATGGCCTGGGCCTGTGCCAGCACCGCGTCCAGGTCGAAGGCCTGCAACGCGCCGCTTGTGGCCAGCTCGCGCTGCACCAACTGCGCCATCAGCAGCTCTTCCAGGTGCAGCGGCGAGCGCGCTACCCAGGCCGCAAAGCCGGCCCGGTCGGCATCGCTGGGCGTCTCGCCCATGACGTGCAGCCACTCGGCGGCCTCGCGTGCGGCGCGCTCCCGGCTCTGTTGCGGCGATGTGCGATAGATATTCATGGTTTCACCCGCCCTGCCTGTCGCAGGGTCCACATCCTGTTCATCGTTCCAAGCTCGCGCGTACATGCGCCAGCGCTTCGACACTGTATTTCTTCACCGTATGCACGCTCAGCCCCAGCTTCTGCGCGATCTGCGCGTGGCTCAGGCCCTCGCGCCGCTCCAGCAGCAGCACCGCCAGCCGGTTGGCCGGCAGCTGCGCCAGCGCATCGCCGACCTGCCGCTCGAAGAAGCCACCACCTTCGCTGAAAGCCGCCTGCCCCGGGTTCTCGGATACCGCATCGACGACGGTCGAGTCGTACAGCAGCCGGCCCTGGCGCTGGCGCATGTTGAACTCGCTGGCCACATGCGCGGCGATGCCATAGATATAGGCCAGCGGGTTGCGCACGGTTTCGATGTTCTGCACGCGCAGCAGGCGCAGGTAGACCTCCTGCACCAGGTCGCCCAGGTCCTGCGCCTCGGCCACCCGCCGGCGCAGGTAGCGGTGCAGCTCGGCGCTGTAGTCGTGGACCGCGCGGGCAGCGAAATCGCGCCCGGGCTGGTCCTGTCCAGCCGGCTCCATCATCGTCTCCCGCCCGGACCTTGCCGGTCGTGGCTTTTCCGCACCCTCATCACCCGCTCCCAATGGCAGGGGCGACGGACACAGTGCCCCCTTGACCATGCAGTGCGTGGCAAGGGGCGATTTGGGTACTCCGGGCGCTCAATTCATTCAGCCGACAATCACCTTGCCGGCCAGCTTACCGGGGCTGTTACGACAACGCCCGGCGCAGGGCCGGGCGTTGTCGTCATCGCATCAGGGCGCGATCAGGGCCGGACCTGCGCCCCGGGCATCTGCTGCGCCGCACCGCGTCGGCAACGCCTGCCTTGGCAATCGTCAAAGCCAGCCTCACCCATCACGCCCGCGCTGCCAACGCCGGCACCGCCCTTGCCGTAGGTGATGCGCAGGCCAACGCTGTTGCTGGAGGCACTGTTGCTGCCCTGGTCACGGCCGAACAGCAACGAGATCAACCAGCCGTTGCGGGTCTGCATGTCCAGGCCCAAGCCGGCGGTGAGCATGTTGTCGGCATAGCTCTGCATCTTCAGCAGGTAACCATCCGTGCTGGGCTGCTGCACGTAGTTCATCCAGGCGTCACCGCTGTTGGACAGGGACTGACGGTACTCCAGCTTCCAGAATGGCCGCAGCTGCAGACGCTCACCCTGCCAGCTGTAGCTGCCATCAAAGCCCAGCGCCAGCCCACTGTTGCGCACAGTCTGCCGCGCATACGCCAGGTCATACGCTTGCAAGCCATGCTCGCGGTAACCGTCCAGGCGGGTGTGGCTGCCATCGAAGCGGCCATAGCCGGACAGGGTGGTGGCACCGTGCTGCTGCTGATAGCCGAAGGTCAACGCGCCGAAAGTCTGGCTGCCATCGCGTTGACCGACCGCAATGGCGTTGGCATCGCTGCTCCAGCGTGCGATGTCGAAGTCCAGACGCCCCTGCGCCAGCACACCATCAACAAACAGGTGTTCACCCGCACGCCATAGGCCATACATCGCCAGCGAGTACTGGTCGGCGTCCGTCCGCGAAGGTGAGTTGTCCAATCGGCTGCGGTTGCGGCCCAGGCTGGCGGCCATACCCAGCAGACCGTTGTCGCCGTAGCTACGGTCCACACCCAGGCTGATGCCGTCGGTGTTGAAATCGAAGCCGCCGCCCTGTTGCTGACCACTGTTGCCAAACGTGGCCGTGCCCGACATCCAGCCGCCCCAACCACTGGGCATGCCGGTGAACTGGTTGACCGGCAACTGCACCGGAACCGACAAGGCCTGCCCGAGCAGGTCGCCCGCGTAAGCCAGCGTCAACGTTGCCGATGACGGATTGCTGCCCGAACGCACCTGCTGCAGGCGCGACTGGATGTTGCCCAGCTGCACGCGGCTGAAGCGCACGCTGGCATCCACCTGTGCCTGCAGGTTGCCGCGCACGCTGGCGTCAGCGGTCGGGTCAGGCCGTGCATTGACCGTCAGGGTCAGCTCCACGCTGGCCGCGGTGTAGCCCCCCTGCGCAGCCTGGTGGGCGGTGAGGGTCGTACTGCCCTCCCCCACCAGCGTCACACTGCGACCAGTGACCGTCGCCACGCTGGTGTCACTGCTGCTGAAGCTGAAAGCACCGGCACTGTTGCTGCTGGGATCAGGCAGGTCGAAGGCGGCCTCGCCATAGACCTTGTTGATGCCATCCAACCAGGTCAGCGACGGGGCGGCAGCTGCAATGTCCACGTGCAGCACGCCCTGCTGCGCCGCCTGGTACTGCGCGTTGCCGGCCTGGTCGATCGTCAGCACGCAGGTGCCTGCATCCAGCATGGTCACCACATTGCCGGCCACGCTGCAGATTGCCGGCGAACCGCTGCCGTATACCAGCGGGTTGCCGGACTGCCCACCCTGTGCCGATACGACGAAGGTGCCAGCGGCGGCGAACACCGGCTCGGCCGGATCGGTTGCCATGTCATGGATGACCTGCAACCCCGCTTCCACCTTCAGGCTGAGGCTGGCGGTGTCGGCAAAGCCATTCGCATCGGTCACCTGCGCGGTGAATGCGAATGTTCCGGCCACCTCCGGCACGCCACTGATTTCACCGTCCGCGCTCAACGACAGCCCTGCCGGCAGCTGACCGCCAGCAATGCTGTAGCTGTAGGGCGCGGTACCGCCCTGGCTGCGCAGCTGCGTCCGATATTGCTGCCCGCCAAACGCAACCATCAGCGCCGAGGTAGCCAGTTCCAGGTCCGGATTGGTGACCACCAACGTATAGCTCTGTGTCACCGTGAACGGCCCGGCACCGTAGCTGCTGTCGGTACTGCTGACGGTGAACGTGAAGCTGCCGGTCTGGGTGGGCGTGCCACTGAGCAGCCCCTCGTTGGACAGTTTCACGCCAGCCGGCAAGCTGCCCGAGGTCACCACATAGCTGTAGCCCTCAATGCCACCACGGGTGACCAGCTGATGCTGGTAAACGGAGCTGGCGACTGCGTCCGCCACACCGCTGTCCATCGACAAGCTGGGCGGGCCAACCATCACATTGACCGTCGCCGTTGCGCTCGAATAGCCGTCCATCACCTCGTAGGTGAAGCTGTCCGGGCCGACGTAGCCCAGGGTCGGAGTATAGGTCAGCCTGGTACCCCGTACGCTGACCGAACCATTGCCTGGGTTAACAAAGACGCTCACTGCCTGGTAGGTGCCGGTGACAGAAAGGGTGATTTCCGCCGCGGTGCCATAGGCAACGTTCTGCGTGACCGGATGGGCTTCAAGCAGCGGCACCATGAACAAGGTGTTCGAGAAGGCCGAAGGCGCGCCCGTGCCGACGCTGTTGATGGCTACCACGGAGAACGAATAGTGCACGCCCTTGGTCAGACCGGTCACGCTTATTGGTGAACCGGTCCCCGCATAGGTGGCCCCTCCTACCGTAGCCGGGTGTGGCTGCACCTGATAGCCGCTGATCGCCGCGCCGCCGTCGAAGGCCGGTACGGTGAAGCTGATCTCGGCACTGGTTTCGGACAGCATGGTCGCAGTGCCAATCACCGGTGCTGCGGGCACGACGGCCTGGACCACGAAGCTCTGGCTGACCCGTGCTGCCGGATCATGGCTGGCATCGCCCGCCTGGTCGGCATGCACGGTGCAGCTGCCCACCGATACAAAGTTGAGCACATCATTGTTGATCGCACATACCGATGCGCTGCCAGCATCCACCGTCAGGCTCACCGCCAGGCCCGAACTGGACGTGGCACTGAGCGTCGGCGTGGTGCCGAAGTCGTAGCTGCCCGCTGCACTGAAGGAAATGGATTGCGCCACCATCGGCTGCAGTACATTGGATGCAGCCGAAACTGGGCTGTCACCGGCGCTGTTGCGTGCCAGCACGGTGAAGCTGTAACTCTGCCCTGCGGTCAATCCATCCACCGTAACCGGCGAATTGCTGCCCACGAACGGACCACCCACTACTGCCGGTGACGGCACCACTTCATACTGCGTGATCGTAGCTCCGCCATCGAAGCCAGGTGCGGTGAAACTGATCCCGGCAGCGGTTGCCGACGTCATTGCCGCAGCACCCATCACCGGCGCTGCCGGCGCCACCGCCAGTACATTGAAGCTTTGGCTGACCTGTACCGCCGGATCGTGGCTGGCATCACCGGCCTGATCGGCAAGTACCGTACAGGTACCCACCGACGCGAAACTCAGCACGCCATTGTTGATGCCGCACACAGCTGCAGTCGCACCGTCCACCGACAGACTCACCGCCAGGCCGGAACTGGCATTGGCACTCAAGGTCGGCGTCGTTCCGAAGTTCTGCTGCCCCGGGTTATTGAAGGTGATGGTCTGTACCGTCATCGGATGCACGGCATTGGAAGCAGCGGAGGCAATGCTGTCACCCACACTGTTGCGCGCCAGCACGCTGAAACTGTAGCTCTGGCCTGCGACCAGGCCACCGACCGTCAACGGCGAGCCGCCGCCAACGAACGGACCGCCAGCGATGGCCGGTGACGGGATCACTTCGTACTGGCTGATCACCGCACCGCCAGTAAATGCCGGGGCAACAAAGCTCACCTCGGCCTCTGTCGCCGAACTCAGCGTAGCCGTACCAATCACCGGCGCTGCCGGCACTACCTCCTGCACCGTGAAGCTTTGACTGACCTGGGCAGCCGGATCGTGACTGGCATCACCGGCCTGATCGGCAAGCACCGTGCAGATGCCAACGGTCGCAAAGCTCAGCACACCGTTGTTGATGGCGCACACGGCCGCAGTTGCGCCATCCACCGACAGACTCACCGCCAGACCCGAGCTGGCACTTGCACTCAAGGCCGGCGTCGTGCCGAAGCTTTGCATGCCAGGGTTGTTGAAGGTGATGGTCTGAGCCGTCATCGGCTGCACGGCATTGGAAGCAGCAGACGCCATGCTGTCACCCACACTGTTGCGCGCCAGCACGGTGAAACTGTAGCTCTGGCCAGCAACCAGACCAGTGACCGTCATCGGCGAGCCAGTGCCAACGAACGGGCCGCCAGCGACCGCAGGTGTCGGGATCACTTCGTACTGGTTGATCACCGCTCCGCCAGTGAATGCCGGAGCAACGAAGGCCACTTCAGCTACCGTTGCCGAACGCAACGTGGCGGCGCTGATTACCGGCGCTGCCGGCACCACCGCCTGTACCGTGAAGCTCTGGCTGACGCGCGCAGCCGGATCATGACTGGCATCACCGGGCTGGTCCGCGTGGATGGTGCAGCTACCAGCAGAGGCAAAGCCCAGCGCACCGTTGTTGATCGCACACACGGCCATGCTGCCAGCATCCACCGTCAAACTCACCGGCAGACCCGAGCTGGAAGTGGCATTCAGCGTTGGCGTGGTTCCGAAGTCGTAGCTGCCCGCCGTGTTGAAACTGATGATCTGTCCCGTCATCGGCTGCAGCACACCAGAGGCGGTTGATGCCTGGCTTGTGCCGGCACTGTTGCGAGCCAGCACGGTAAAGCTGTAACTCTGGCCTGCAACCAAGCCATTGACGGTCAGCGGTGAACCGCTGCCGATAAACGGGCCACCGGCCACCGCCGGCGAAGGCACCACCTCGTACTGGGTGATCGCCGCACCGCCATCGAACACCGGAGCAGTAAAGCTCACTTCAGCCGCCGTTGGCCCGCTCAGCGTCGCCGCACCGATCACCGGCGCTGCCGGTGCTACCGCCTGCACCGCGAAGCTCTGGCTTACCTGGGCAGCCGGATCGTGGCTGGCATCACCGGACTGATCGGCAAGCACCGTACAGGTGCCAACGGCTGCGAAGCTCAGCACACCGTTGTTGATGTCGCACACGGAAGCAGCAGTGCCGGCCACCGACAGGCTCACCGTCAAGCCAGAGCTGGCGCTGGCACTCAGGGTCGGCGTCGTACCGAAGTTCTGCGTGCCCGGGTTGTTGAACGTGATGCTCTGCGCCGTCATCGGCTGCACCGCATTGGAGGCAGCCGATGCCTGGCTGTCACCTTCACTGTTCCGTGCCAGCACAGTGAAGGTATAGCGCTGGCCAGCAACCAAACCACTGACCGTCACCGGCGAGCCGGCACCAACAAACGGACCACCGGCTACGCTCGGCGACGGCATCACCTCGTACTGGGTGATCGCTGCACCACCATCAAACGCCGGAGCGGTAAAGCCAACGTCGGCCACAGTCGGTGCACTGAGCGTGGCGGCACCGATAACCGGTGCCGCTGATACGACAGCCTGCACAGTGAAGCTCTGACTCACCCGCGTGGCCGCAGCATGGCTGGTATCGCCAGCCTGGTCGGCATGGATGGTGCAGGTACCCACCGCCACAAAGCTCAGCGCGCCGCCACTGCTGATGGTGCAGACACTTGCGGTGCCGGTGGTGAAGGTTGCTGCAAGGCCCGAGTCCACCGTCGCGGTCAAGGTCGGTGTCGTACCGAAATTCTGCGTCCCAGGGTTGGCAAATGTGATGGTCTGGGCTGCGGTGGGTGTCACAGCGTTGGATGGGGTGGACGCCAGACCCATGCCAACGCTGTTACTGGCCGACACGGTGAACTCATAGGATCGGCCGTTGGTCAGCCCGGTCACCGCGATCGGCGAGCTGGTAGCACTGACCGGTGCAACATCGGCCGGAATGACAGCAACGGTATAACCGGTGATGTCTGCGCCGCCGGTCGAAGTGGGAACGGCAAACGCCACGCTGGCCTGACCGTCACCTGCGGTGGCCACTGCGTTCTGCGGTGCTGTTGCCAGTACGGCGTTCACGGCAAAGTTCAGGGTGACCTGGGTTGCAGCCAGGTAGGAACCATTGCCAGGTTCATCCGCGTTGATGGTGCAGGTACCCGCAGTCACAAAGATCAGTTCACCAACGGGGCTGATGGTGCATACCCCGCTTGTGCTGGAAGTGAACGTCGGCGTCAGGCCGGAGTCCGAAGTAGCCGTCAAGGTTGGCGTTGTGCCGAAGTTCTGTGCCCCCGGATTGTTGAAGGTGATGGTCTGGGCTGCCTTGGGCGTGGCCGAGTTGGAGGCACCCGACGCTGGACCGGTGCCCGCGGCGTTGTCGGCGGTGACGGTAAACGTGTAGGACTGGCCATTGGTCAAGCCAGTCACAACGATCGGTGAGCCCGCGCCATTGACTGGGGCGACATCGGCCGGGCTGGCCGTGACCGTATAGCCGGTAATGCTTGTGCCACCGGTGTTGCCGGGCGCGACAAAACTGACGCTGACCTGGGTGTCGCCAGCGGTGGCCACCGACGAAGTGGGTGCACCTGCCACGATCGCGTTGACAGTGAAGGTGTGGCTGACCTGCGCCGCCGCCAGGAACGCGCTGTCGCCCACCTGATCCGCCAGGATGGTGCAGCTGCCTGCGGCGAGGAATGCCAGCACACCCTCGCTGGTGACGGTGCACACACCTGTCGTGGATGAGGTGAAGGTCACTCCCAACCCGGACGTAGCCGACGCACCGCCGTTGACGACGCGGAGGTCCGGCGTCGTGCCGAAGTTCTGTGAGCCCGGGTTGGCGAAGGTGATGCTCTGCGGCGAAGCTGGGACGACGGCGTTGCTGCTCCCGGAAGGGCTGCCGGTACCTGCCGAGTTGGTCGCGGTCACCGTGAAGGTATAGGAAACACCGTTGGTCAGCCCGGTCACGGTCATCGGCGAGGATGAGCCTATTTCGGTAATCCCGCCGGGGTTTGCAGTGACGGTATACCCGTTCGGCATGATGGCCGCACCACCGGTGCTTGCCGGTGCAGTGAAGGTCACCGTTGCCTTCTGGTCGCCCGCAGTCGCCATTCCGATGGCCGGCGCCCCAGGCACGATCGCATTGACCGTGAAACTACGGGTAACGGTAGAAGCAGCATTCGTCGACGAGTTACCCCCTGGTCGGCATCGATGGTGCAGGTGCCTGCAGAAACGAAGGTCAACTCACCGCCTGTGGTGATGGTGCAAACACCCGTCGTAGACGAAGTGAAGCCAATCGCGAAGCCCGTTGCCACCCCGCCTACTTCAAAGGCAGAGCTGGCGGTCAGCGTAGGCGTAGCGCCGAAGTTGTAGTTGGTCGGCTGGGCGAAGGTGATGACCTGGTTGGCCATCGGTGTGATGCTGTTTGATGCACCGGAGGCACTGCCCGTGCCAGCGGCATTCGTTGCGGTCACGCTGAACGTATAGGCCGTGCCGTTGTTCAAGCCAGCGACGGTAGCGGTACAAGCCGCCGGCCCAGCGCAGCTACCGAAGGCACCGCCGGGGTTGGCAGTTGCCGTATAGCTCGTGATTGGCGAACCACCGTCACTGGCGGGTGCGGTGAAGGTCACCGCCGCCTGCGCATCACCCGCCGTCGCAGTACCTATGGCCGGTATTCCCGGTACGGCGGGGATTGCAACGGCATGGGGACTACCACCGTTGTAGGACGGAATCGAATTCCCCGCTTTATCGACGATGTTGGTCGATGCGTTGAGGTTCACTTTTATTTCGCCGTTACCGGAAATGTCAGCAATGTTCACGCTTACCGATGAACCGCTGGATGTCGAAACACTGGCTATCCTGCCCGTCGCACCATTGGCCCCCACCAGAGTGAAATCGTCGGTGGAAACATTCATCACCAGCTCACTGAAGCTGACGTTGAAGGCCACCGACGTATCCGTCGACGCTGGTGAGCCGGAAACAGCGATGCTGGTGACAGCCGGCGGTTTGTTATCCACCGTGGCATTGGTGGTGTCGGAGGTTGTCGTCGCATTGCCCGCATTGTCGGTGGCAGTCACGCTGACGTTATGGTTGGTGCCATCAATGCTGCCGGAAACGATCGTATAGGTTGCCGTCCAGGTGCCCGAGCTGTTGGTGGCAGCGACTGCCGCACCACCACCGAACGCGGTGAAGTCCACGGTGACATTGGAAATGGTGTCCACGTTGTTGTCGCCGCCGACATTCCTCCAGCTGGCGGTCACTGTATCGCCGACCTTGTAGGTGCCGCTGGTCCCGGTAGCCCCAGTGATGGTGATACGCGCATCAGTCACCGTTGGCGGGACATTGTCCACGGTTGCATTGGTGGTGTCCGCGGTCGTGGTGCTGCCAGTCGCATTGGTGGCGGTGACGCTGACGTTGTTATTGGTTGTATCGATGGAACCCGCAGTAATGGTGTAAGCCGCAGTCCAGGTGTTACCGCTGTTCGACGCCGCCACGGCAACGCCGCCGCCGAACTGGCTGAAATCCATGGTGACGCCAGTAATTCCGGCATTGTTGTCACCGCCGGCGGTGTTGTTCCAGGTCGCAGTAACGGTGTCACCGATCTTGTAAGCGCCGCCATTGCCGCTGGCACCGGAGATGCTTATGCGCGAGTCCGAAACAGCCGGTAACGGCGCCAGCGCACCGGTAACCGTGAAGTTCCGGAACTCGAAGAATGGCTTGGTGCCAGAACTGGAGCTGGTGTCGAATACAAGTTTGAAGGCTTTCAGTTTGACGCCCGAGAAGTTCGCCAGCTGACCCGCACCGAATGTAAACGTCTCGTTCGCAGATCCGGTCCCGTTGATCGTTCCAGATATAACCGTGCTGTTATCCGGCTTTATGCCGACGATATGCAGGTTGGTAAATTGCCCCGACAAGTACTCACCGGCTGTAAGCCCGGTAAGCTCGAACGAACCGGTATTGGTGCCATCCGCTGCGACCTGAAAATAGGTTCCCGTCGTACTGGTGTTGTAACCCGTCTGCAGATAGGCCGGGAAAGGAGGGCCATGGTAGATGCTCACATTGGAGATCGCGCCACCTCCAGCTTCTTTTGCCGTCAGGATGAAATCGGCCGAGGTCAGGCTTGTATTGTTGTCGGTCCAGCCTGTCTGGAAAGTCTTTATTCCAGGAGCTGCCGCAAGCACCCCCGAGAAATCTTTGAGGGCTTTTTCCGAGAACGCCAGTCCGCTCTCGATGCCGCCCCGGCGTTCCTCCAGCTCCCAGTCCCCTCCAAGTCCCTCGGCACCAGTAAGGTTGCTGGATGCAGCCACATCCATCCCGGTTCCACTGCGTACGATATCCAGCAGTGCGTCGCCATCGGCGTTGGCGGCCAGATCACAGCCATAGAACAGCAGGTCCGCGCCCTCACGAACGGAAGCACGCAGCGCCTGTAGTGCGCCCAGCTCGGCATGCAGGGATTCGACGGTTATACGGCTACTGCCCAGTTGCAGCGCACCTGGACTGGCATGCGACACCACATGGATCGCGGCAAGGTCCCGATACCCACGCAGGGCCTGCACCAATTGCGACAGTCCTGGACGACCCGCATCGATTTCAACCACACCGACACCGGGATTGAGTCCGGCATAAAGTGTGGCCCGGTCCTGCACCGAGCTGTCGATCACCACCAGTTCGGTGATGCCTGCATGCTGCTGGATGGCCAGCGCGTCGCTGGCTTCCTCCAGGCTGGGCCGCTGCTTGTGGCTGGTGGCCTTGCCAAGCGGCAGGCTTGCGACAACATCACCCTGCCCCATCCGCATATAGCTGCGTGGCTGATAGCCACCGCGCATCAGATAGCCCCCTGCAGAGGACGCGGCGGCGTGCGCCGAGAACGGGAGCAACAGCGTTGACAGTGCGCCGAGCAGTGCGTGCTTCATGGGGTGGCCTTGGTGATGAGCGGAGCCTGGGTTTCGGAACGCCGGGCGGCGATGATGCCGGCCGAGCTGCCCGTCTGGTCCTGCCAGAAATCCATGTCCTGGTACTTGTTGAAAAGATCCGGCGGCAGGATGCTGCGACGGGCCTTGAACTCGACTTTGCGGCGCACGTCGTGCAGCCCTTTGACACCGAGCTGCTGGTCGAAGCTTTCTTCGGCGTACTCGACGTTGTCGAAGTCGTGCGCGAATTCCGCCTCACCAAGGAACTGGTAGACCAACTGCATGGTGCGTGCCGGGTGGCGGGTCAGCAGTTCGTAGTCCAACAGCAGCAGGCGCTCGGAGAACTCGCCGTAATAGGCTTCCTTGAGCGCGGTCCAGGCACCGCCGACCACGCCGCCAGCGCTGATCAGCTGCTCGCAGCGGCTGTACACGGTCTGCCGCGTCGCCGGGTTGTACATGCGGCTGTAGTCGAATGGATTGCGGCGATGGATGGCCTCGAAGCTGTCCATCACCCAGGCCGGGTTGCGCACGCAGCAGATGACCTTGAAGTCAGGCACCAGACCTGCGAGCTGATGCATGCGTGCGGTCCACTGGCGGTTGGTGTCGAACACCAGCTGCGCCTGGGTATCGGCGTAATAAGCATCAAGGATGGCATTGCAGATGGCCTTGCGCTTGGCCTCATCGAAGAACGCCGCGGATTCGCCGCCCGCCCCCATCTGCTCCAGCGCGCCATTGAGCAGGCCGGCGACCGGGCTGCTCATGGCTGCATGGAAGCGTGGGTTCTGGCGCAGGATGCCGGCCAGCAGGGTCGAGCCGGAGCGCGGCAGACCAGCAATGAAGTGGTAACGTCGGCTCATGCGCGCAGCCCAGCCGACGCGCGAGCGGCCGCCATCAAACAGCACTGAACGCGCACCACCCAACCTGGCGGCACGCCTTTCGCAACACACATACAGCCCCCTGTCATGACATCCCCACCGGCGGCGCCGGCTTTTTTGCTGGTTCTATCTAGCTAAACCGGCAAAAGCGCCGCGCGAACATCATGGCTTTCTTGATGTTCGTCACGTTTTTGAATGCCAATCCCGCAAATCAGCGCGGGCCGCACTGTGAGGCAAATGCCCAGCGCCTTCTGCAAGGGCCGCCCGGGCACCCCACAAAGCAAAAGCCCGGCGCTGGGCCGGGCTTCGAGCAACGTCGGGGGAGAGAGGACCGGGCTGCTGGAGGTGATTATCCATGGGCCCGGTTACGCTCCGGTGACACCTGCGTTACTCCACGGTAACGCTCTTGGCCAGGTTGCGCGGCTTGTCCACGTCGGTACCACGTGCCAGGGCGGTGTGGTAGGCCAGCATCTGCACCGGAATCGTGTGCACGATGGCACTGAGAACGCCGGCATGGCGCGGCGTGCGGATTACATGCACGCCCTCGGAGGCGTTGAAGTTGCTGTCCTGGTCGGTGAACACGAACAACTCGCCACCACGCGCACGCACTTCCTGCATGTTGGATTTCACCTTCTCCAGCAGGCTGTCGTTGGGCGCGATCACCACCACCGGCATTTCCGCGTCGACCAACGCCAACGGGCCGTGCTTGAGCTCGCCAGCCGGATAGGCCTCGGCGTGGATATAGGAGATCTCCTTGAGCTTGAGCGCGCCTTCCAGGGCGATCGGGTAATGCAGGCCACGACCAAGGAACAGCGCGTTCGACTTGCTGGCGAAACGCTCAGCCCAGGTCGCAATCTGCGGTTCCAGATTCAGTGCGTGCTGCACGCTGCCCGGCAGATGCCGCAGTTGCTCCAGGTAGTCCGCCTCCTGCGCGGCATCGATCTTGCCGTGCAGCTTGCCCAACACCACGGTCAACTGGAACAGCGCTGCCAGCTGGGTGGTGAAGGCCTTGGTCGAGGCCACGCCGATCTCGGCGCCGGCGCGGGTATAGCAGACCAGCTCGCTGGCACGCGGGATGGCGCTTTCCGGCACGTTGCAGATCGACAGCGTGTGCGTGTGCCCCAGCGACTTGGCGTACTTGAGCGCTTCCATCGTGTCCAGGGTTTCGCCGGACTGGGAGATGGTGACGATCAGGTGCTTGGGATTGGCGTAGGCGGCGCGGTAGCGGTATTCGCTGGCGATTTCCACGCTGCACGGCAGGCCTGAGATGGCTTCGATCCAGTAACGCGCGGTCAGGCCAGCGTAGTAGCTGGTGCCGCAGGCCAGGATCTGCACGCCTTCGATGTCCTTGAACACCGCTTCGGCATTCTGGCCGAACAGGCTTGCCGGGAAACCACCGGCATCAATCGCCGCCTCGACGGTGTCGGCCAGCGCGCGCGGCTGCTCGTGGATTTCCTTCTGCATGAAGTGCCGATACGGGCCGAGCTCCAGGGACGCCAGCGATACATCCGACATGCGCTGTTCGCGCTGCGCCGGTGCATTGTTGGCATCGAAAACGCGCACGCCCTGGCGGGTCAGCTCAGCCGTGTCGCCCTCTTCCAGGAACATCACCCGGCGGGTGGCCTGCAGGATGGCCGATACGTCGGAGGCAACGAAATTCTCGCCATCGCCAAGGCCGATCAGCAGCGGGCAGCCCATGCGTGCCACCACCATGCGCTCGGGCTCGTTCTCACTGATCACCGCCAGCGCGTAGGCACCGGTCAATTCCCTGACCGTACGCTGCAGGGCGCTGAGAAGATCGTCTTGATCGGCCTTGAGGTGATGGTGGATCAGGTGGGCGATGACTTCGGTATCGGTCTGTGACTCGAACACGTAACCCAGCGCCAGCAGCTTCTCACGCTGCTCCTCGTGATTCTCGATGATGCCGTTATGCACCAGCGCCACACCCTGGCTGATATGCGGATGGGCATTGGACTCGGTGACGCCACCATGGGTGGCCCAACGGGTGTGCCCGATGCCCATCGCCGAATGGAACTGCTCGGCGATGGCCGCGCCCTCCATTTCGGCAACACGACCGGTGCGACGCACGCGGCGAATGCGCTCGCCATCAAGCACAGCTATTCCAGAAGAATCGTAGCCGCGGTATTCCAGCCGCTTGAGTCCTTCAATCAGTACCGGAACCACATCGCGATCAGCGATCGCTCCCACAATGCCGCACATAGCCTATCCATTGGTGATTACGAACGGACATTCTAAGCCAGCTGGATCAGACAACCAGCGGACATGCCGGGACATCGACCGGCGGACACTGTCCGCGCGAGCGTCCGCGGACACCCGGACACTCACAACGATGAACATTTTCCGAACAAATTCAATTGCTTGGAGTTGGCACGCGACCTGCTTAATGGATAACAAACCCAGCAGCGAAGCCGACGATGATCCGCGACACCTCCGCCCAGGACCAGGTAAGTACCCAGCGCCCGCAACCCGTGTGGCGGCGTTACATGTGGCCTGCAGTGATCACCGCGGTGGTGGTGGCAGGCATCGGTTACGTCGTCAGCAACTGGCTGGGCGCCAGCCGCTCCTTCGACGGTGACCGCCTGCGCATTGCCGAGGTCAAGCGCGGCGACCTGGTCCGCGACATCGCTGCCGACGGCCGCGTCATCGCCGCCAACAGCCCCGTGCTGTACGCCATCTCCGCCGGCACCGTGACCCTGAAGGTGGTCGCCGGTGACGTGGTCAAGCAGGGCCAGGAGCTGGCGGTGATCGACAGCCCGGAACTGCGCAGCAAGCTGGCCCAGGAACAGGCAACGCTGGCCGGCCTGGAGGCCGAAGCCAGCCGCGCCGCACTGGACGCAACCCTGGCCCGCGCCACCGGCGCCAAGCTGTCCGACCAGGCCGGACTGGTGCGCACCGCTGCCCAGCGCGACCTGGAACGCTACCAGCGCGGCTTCGATGGCGGCGCGGTACCGCAGGTCGACCTGGCCAAGGCGCAAGACGAACTGAAGAAAGCCCAGATCGAGCTGCAGCACGCCCAGCAGGACGCCAGCCTGCAGAGTCAGGGGGCGAGCCTGGACGCGCGCAACAAGCGCTTGATGGCGGATCGTCAGGAAGCGGTGGTGGCTGAAGTGAAGCGTCAGGTAGATGCGCTGACCCTGCGCGCGCCCTTCGATGGCCAGATTGGCCAGGTGCAGGCCACCCAGCACACCCAGGTCGCCACCAACGCCCCGATCCTGGGCGTGGTCGATCTGTCGCGCTTCGAGATCGAAATCAAGGTGCCGGAGAGCTTCGCCCGTGACCTGGCCATCGGCATGCCGGCACAGCTGACCAGCGGCTCCGGCCAGCCGTTCCCCGGCGAGATCGCCGCGGTGTCGCCGGAAGTGGTCAACGGCGAAGTCGTCGCCCGCCTGCGCTTCTCCGACAAGCAGCCGCCGGGCCTGCGCCAGAGCCAGCGCATGAGCGCACGCATCCTGCTGGACACCCGCAACAACGTGCTCAAGGTCGAGCGCGGCCCGTTCGTCGAGCAGTCTGGTGGTCGCTATGCCTATGTCGTCAGCGGCGGCACCGCGGTGCGTCGTCCGATCCAGACCGGCGTCAGCAGCCTTGGCGAAGTCGAAATCGTCTCCGGCCTGCAGCCGGGCGAGAAGATCGTTGTCTCCGGTGCGGATCTGTTCGGTGACATCGAACGCGTGTCGATCAATTGATTCAAAGCCGGGACCCGGGAGCCGGGAGTCGGGAATCGAAGAAGCTGCAATCGACGGGGTTGTCGTGAGCCCTGCCGCCAACGCTGAAACGCTCCGCTCCCTGCCCCGGCCAACTGCATCCACGTTTCACCTTCCCGCAACCCGTTGCAAGCCCCGCCCAATCCACCACATTCCCCGTCGCTGAAAGGAATACCCATGCTTCATATGCAATCCGTCTCCAAGGTCTTCCGTACCGAGCAGGTCGAAACCCATGCGCTGCGTTCGCTGGACCTGCATGTGCGCGAAGGCGAATTCGTCGCGGTCACCGGCCCCTCGGGCTCGGGCAAGACCACCTTCCTCAACATCGCCGGCCTGCTGGAAACCTTCACCAGCGGCCAGTACCTGCTTGATGGCCAGGACGTCAGCCACCTCGGCGACGACGCCCGCTCGCGCCTGCGTAACCAGAAGATCGGCTTCATCTTCCAGGGCTTCAACCTGATCCCCGACCTCAACCTGTTCGACAACGTCGATGTGCCGCTGCGCTACCGCGGCATGCCCTCGGCCGAGCGCAAGCAGCGCATCGAGAAGGCATTGACCGACGTCGGCCTGGGCTCGCGCATGAAGCACTATCCGGCTGAACTGTCAGGCGGCCAGCAGCAGCGTGCGGCAATCGCCCGCGCCCTGGCTGGCAGCCCGCGCCTGCTGCTGGCCAACGAACCGACCGGCAACCTGGATACGCAGATGGCACGTGG
>NZ_JASCOR010000038.1 GCF_029959445.1 Stenotrophomonas sp. PS02298
GGAGGGAGCAATGCACGCTTCTGCCCCCTCCCTTTGGCGCAGCCAAGGGGAGGGCTGGGGAGGGGTGCTTTGAACGCCGCAACACCCCAGATCCGAACTTACTTCAGCAACAACCGCGGCACCTGCAACGCCGCATGCGCCCAGATCGCACACCACACCCCTGCCCTCACCGGCAGGCTGCGCTGGCTGGCTTCGAATTTGCGGAAGTAACGCCACAGGCCGCGATGCTTGTGCCACTCCACGAAGAACGGCCGCGAACGGCTGGATACGCCGCGCACATGCAGCACCTTCAGATCATTGGCGATGGCCACCACCGCGCCGGCCTGGCGTGCGCGCCGGCATAGATCCAGGTCTTCGGCATGCAGCCGGTAGCCAGCGTCCCAACCGTGCAGTCGGTCGAACAAGCCACGCGGCATCAGCAACAGCGCACCCGACAAGGCCTGCACCTGCTGCAACGCTGCCGAATGGTCCACCTGCACCGCCAGCCGCGAGCCCGCGCCAGGGTTGCGCAGCATCGCGGCGAAGTCCGGGTCGCGGCGGCGTACCGCTGGATCGGCGGCGCCGTCCTCGTCCACCTGCTCCACGCCGAGCAGGCAATCGCCCAATGGCCGGCCAAGATCGCGCAAACGCGCCAGGGTCTGCGGCTCAACCATCAGATCCGGATTGACGAAGGCCAGCCACGGCGAATGGCATTCGCTTGCGCCCTGGTTGCAGGCGGTGGCAAAGCCGGGATTGTCAGGATTGGCGATGAAGCGCACGCGGCTGTCGGCCAGCGCATGGCGCTGTGCGATCGCCAGTGAACCATCACGCGATTCGTTGTCGACCACGCGGATCTCGGCAATGTCAGCGGCGGCACGCAGACGCTGCAGGCTCTCATCCAAGGTGCTCGCACTCTGGTAACTGACCACCACCACCGCAATCGAATCGCTCACACCGGCTCCGTGCCTGGAAGGGAACCACAGGCATCGAACAGGTCGGGCTGGGCTTGCGGCATTATCGCCTGCTCGCACAACTGCTGCAGTTGCTGGCGGTGGGCATGAAGCGGGTCGTTCATCAGGAATGCGGCCAGCCGCGCGGTCCACACCGGCCAGCGATTGGCCAGCACCTCCATGTCGCCTTCGGCCGGCCGACCTTCGCTGTGGCGGCCAACAAAGGCGTTGTCACACAGCACATTGCGCCAACCCAAGCCACTCATGCGCAGGCTCAGGTCTACCAGCGCGGCGTACCACGAGCCGTAGCTGTGGATATCCAGTCCACCGGCACGGCGACGCGCGCTACCGCGGATCAGCACCGCGTGGGTGACTGCCGAGGGCAGCTCGGGCTGCAGCAAGGGCATCGCCGCCAGGGCCTGCAGCAGCCGCGCCGGATCGGCAGGCAATGGATTGAGTTCGCCGGCACGTGGCCACGACACGGCTTCGCCGGCGTTGCTCCACGGCGTGGCGGTGGCGATGGAGGCATCACGCGCCAGACAGTCGCTGAGTTGCTGCAACCAACCCGCAGTCGGCAACGCATCGGGCGCCAGCACGGCGACATCCGCATCGCCACAGGCCTTCAGCATCTCGTCCAGATGCGCCGCCTCGCCGATCGGCCGCGGACGGCGCGTGTACTCGGCCTGCAGGTGGGTGCTGGCGAGCCAGTGTTCGATCACCACCTGGCCGCGGGGGCCGCTCTGGCCATCGTCGGCCAACCACACCGGCGTTCCGGCCGGTGTGTGCTTCTCCAATGCCGCCAAGCAGGCATCAAGCGCCGCATCGTCCACGCCCACCGGCAGCAGGATGACCGGCAGCGCCATGCTCAGCGCCCCTTCGGGGCGTTGATCGGATCCAGCGCACGGAATTTGCTGCCGTACTCGTCGGTGAGATTGCGCGCTTCCTGCGGATTGCGAACGATGGTCGGGGTCAGCAGCACGATCACTTCGCTGCGTCGGCTGCTTTGGGTCTTGCGACCGAACAGGCCACCGATCACCGGTAGTCGGCTCAAACCGGGCAAGCCGGATGAGCCCTTGGTGGCACTGTCCTCGATCAGGCCGGCCAGCATCACCGTGTCACCGGCATTGACCGCCGCTTCGGTCTTCATGCGGCGGGTATTGATGCGTACGTTGCCGTTGTCATCAGGCTCACCTTCGGGCGAGCTGACTTCCTGCACGATGTCCAGGAACACCATGCCATCGCGGGTGACACGTGGACGCACCTTGAGGATCGTGCCGGTTTCCAGGTACTGCACCTGCGCGTACTGGTTGTCGCTGATGCCTGACACCGACACCGAATACACCGGAATCTTGCTGCCCACATTCAACGTGGCCACCGCGTTGTTGCGCACGAACAGCGATGGTGTCTGCAGCAGGCGTACATCGGTTACCTGATCCAGCGCGGTGATCACCGCGGCGGCGTTCTTGCCAAGGAAGGTCCAGCTCAGCCCGCCGCCGCCTTTGCCGTCACCGGGAATCAACGAGCCGGCGATATCACCCCAGATACCGCGCCCGAGGGCTGACGGCAGGCCGGCACCGCCGTCGGCAACCGGCGTGTTCACCGCCTGCTCGAAGTACCAATTGACGCCGTAGCTCAGGTCACCGCTCAAGGCAACCTCGGCCACCTGCGCCTCGATATGTACCTGCATCGGCATCACGTCGAGCTTTTCGACCACTTCGCGGATCGAACGCCATGCCTGCGGTGTGCTGCGCACCAACAAGGTATTGGTTTCCTCGACGGCGGAAACACCGACGCGGTCGCCTTCCACTTCCAGGGTCACGCTGCCATTGCCCGAGCTGCGCTGCGGCAAGGCCATGCCCTCGCCCATGCCACTGCTGCCGCTACCACCGCCTGCGCCATCGCTTTTGCCCAACGAACCTCCGCCGTCACCGAGGTTGTCGTCGGCGCTGGCCGATGGATCGACGGTGCCGCCTTGCAGACTGACTGCACTGGCGCCCGGTGCCAGCGAAGCGGCACCACTCTGCCCCCCACGCGAGCCACTGCCAGCACCAAACACTTCGGCCAAGCGGTCCGCCAGATCCTTGGCCTTGATGTATTTCAGTTCATAGGAGAACAGGCGGGCGCTGCCACCGGCACTGTCGATGCGATCCAGCCACTGCTGGATCTGGTCCAGGTAGCGCGCCTGCGGAGTGATGACCAGCACCGCATTGGCGTTGTCCAGCGGCATGAAACGGAACATACCGGCGCTGGGTGTCTTGCTGGCTTCGCCAAACACCTTCTCAAGGTCACTGGCCACCTGTGAGGCGCGTCCGGACTGGATCGGGAACACGCCCACCGACATGCCCGACAGCCAATCGACGTCGAAGATCTCGACCGTGCGCAGATAGTTTTCCAGTTCGGTGCGGGTGCCGCCCAAGGTGATCACGTTGCGGGAGCCGTCGACGCCGACAATCGCGTTGGGCCGCGCATAAGGTTCCAGCACCTTCTTCATCTCGCTGGCCGAGATGTACTGCAGCGGCACCACCCGAACTTCATAGCCGCGCGCGGCCGAGGCCGGTGCGGTGCTCGGTGCGACCGTGCCCGCCAGCGACTGGTCGGCCGGCACCACGTTGTAGCGGCCACCGCTGTAGATCAGGCGGGCGTTGTTCCAGCCCAGCACCATCTCCAGCAGGTTCAGCGCCTGTGCCGGCGACACCGGCTTGGGCGTGGCCAGGGTTACCGTGCCCTGCACGGTCGGGGCAATGACGTAGTTCTGGCCGAGCATGTCGCCGAGGATGGCCTTGGTGACCGCCTGTACCGACTCGCCCTCGAAGTTGAACACCGCCGTGCCGTTGCCAGCGGCGGTCAGGGCGGGTGCCGGTGCCGAGGCAGCCGCGCGGTTGATCACCGTGCCATTGCCACGCCGGATCACCGCTCGGCCCTGGTTGTCATCGGGCTTGGGCGCTTCTTCGATACTCAATGGATTGGTATGTGCCGCCTCGCCGGGCCCCGGCGTGCGTACATCCGGCGCGGCACTACGGCGAATGTCGGGCGCGGGCGTGGTGACGCAGCCGCTCAAGGCACCTATCAGCAAACTGGCTGCAACTATGCGTGAAGTCATGCGCTCACTCTACGGGTTCTGGCTGCCAGGGCTGCCGTTCTGATTCTGTTGTGCCTGCCTGCGGCGGGCCTGGATGCGTTCGCGGATTGCCCTGATCTGGTCCGCCGACGGCGTAACCGCTTCGGCTGACGGCGGCGCTACGGGAGCGACAATGGGTTGGGCAACCGGGGGGGTACTGCCGGGCACAGGCGCCATGCCGCCTTCCGCCGGCGGTGTTGGCCCGCCGCTGAATACCTGCAGCTCCAGATTCAGCGTACCCGCTGGCCCGCTGACCACTGCGCCGCGCGGCTGCAGCGACAACAGCTGCCAACCGTCCTGCACCTCACCGCCCAGGCGAAGACGCAGCGACTTGCCCTGCTCTGTGGTCAGTGTGGCCATGTCCAGGCCCGGCGTCATCAACACACCGGTCAAACGCACACTGGCGGCGGTCGGCTCGCCGGCTTCACCGATGAAGAACGGATGCGGCCGCCGATCGCTGGCAAACAGCGGCCGGTTCAAGGCTTCGGCATTGTCGGCAACCACCAGCTCCGTCGCCTGCGGAACCGCCGGCAAGGCCGGCACTTCCAGCGCTCCGTTGCTGTTGCCGATCCTGCTACCGAGGCCGAACAGGCAGGCTGCCCACACCAGCAGCGCCCAACCAGCGAATGCAGCCAGCAACCAGGTGCGTAGACCCACTGCGTCATTGCCCATTGGCAACCTCCGTCGCTGGCGTGACCACGCCCGGGCGCAGGTAGCCGCTGAGCTCGAAACTGACATCCAGGCCGCCACCACCTTCGCCCATGCCTGCGGACAGGATGTCCAACCGGTCCACGCGCAACTGCGGCGTGCCGGTTTCCAGCGTCTGCAACACGTTCATCCATTCGCTCATGCCACACCGCAGCCGCGCCTGCACTGCCACCCGCGGGAAGCGACCGCTGCTATCGGCTGGCAATGGTGAGCGATCGCTGATTGCACAGCTACGCTGGTCCGGGCTGGCCAGACGTGCCGCTTCCTCAAGCCGTTGCACCAGTTTGGAGGTCGCCAGCTCCGCGGAGCTTTCCGCCATGAAGCCGGGTTGATCGACCAGTGTCTGCTGTGCCTGCTGCAGCCGTTGCGCGACCTGCGGGGCCTGCCGCAGCTGCATGCCGATGCGCTGCTGGCGTTCCTGCAAACCATGGATTTCCGCTTCGACCGCCAGCATCGGGCGGACCCACAAGGGCTGCACCAACAGCAAGTAGATCAGGCCCAGTACGGCCAGCAGCAGGCAAAGTGCCAACCAGCGGTCACGGCGCGCGCGGTGCGTTGCCATTGGCAGCCTCCTGGTTGGGGCCGCGCAGTTCCGCGGTCAAGGTGAAACGTTCGCGCGCGGTGCCTTGGCCGGCCTGCAACACACCGGTCAGTGACGGCGTCTTCCACAACGTGGAGCCTTCCAGCTTGGCGACCAGCGATGACGCACTGCTGCTCATGCCGATCAGCTGCATGCGCCCGCCTTCGATCGAGAGTTTCTCCAGCGAGGTGTCATCACCCAGCCGTTGACTGAGCTCGTTGATGATCGCGGTGGCCGATGGCTGCTGGGTGCGCTGCGCGGTGAAGAACTGCTGGCCATCCACCAGATCCTGCAGCTGCTGCCGCTGCGCTGCCACCGCACGCGCGCGCACTGCGGCAGCATCCACCTGCACCGCAAGCCGCGTGGCGGCGGCGCGCCGGTTGTCCAGCAACTGCCACGCAGCAAGCACCACCATCACCGTACCGGCGATCAGCAACAGCCGGTTGAGCCGACGCATCGGATCGTTGCGCTGCCGACGAAGCGCCAGCGGCAGCAGGTTCACCCCCAAGGGCTCACCCTGCGCATCGACCGCATCCACGCCATCCAGTTGCTGCCGCCATGCCTCGCCCGGGCCCAGCAACGCATCCACCAGTGGCCGCGGCGCGACCACCAGCTCGGTGTCCAATTGACCGTCATCGCGACGCTGCAACAGGCGCACGTCGTAATACACCTGTGCAGCACTGAAGGGGGTCTGCCGGTCAATCTCGAAGCCCAGCACTTCACGCAGGCGCGCTTCTGCCGCGGCCGGCATGCGCAGCGGCTTGCGCAGTGCCGCGCTGGCCGACAACAACCCGAAGCGCGGCAGACCCGCAACCCGCGGCGGCAAGTCTGCTTCCACCGCAGTAGGTGACACGCCAGCGGGCAACGCCTGCAGCAACTGCCGCTGGCCGCTCTGCAGCAGCGATACGGTCAGCTGTCCGTCCACCAGCTCCAGCAGCAAGCGCGCATCGGATACGCCGAGCAAGGCCCGCCAACGTGCCGGCAGCCACGACAGCAATGCCCGTGTCCACCACGCCCAGAAGCCACCGGCACCGGGCAAGATGCGAGCGCTTGCCTGCCCCAGTCGTTCACGCAACCCCGTCATCTAGACATCGCTCCCTGTTCCCACTGCAGCACCGTATACGGCGCACCGGCCATACCACCGGGATTAAGACGGACCACGGCGCGGGTCACCGCTTGCCGCTCGGCCACCAGCTGCACCTTGCTTTCGACACTATAAGTGCCGCTGTCGCCTCCCATGGGTGCAGTTTCGCCCATCCCCGCACCGCCGTCTGCACGCTCACGCTGGGCGATGGTCAACGCCGCATCCAAGCCCATCGCGGTCAGCACCGGTGCCGCTGCGAAACGTGCGCTTGGCCTGTCACTACCGTACACGGTCACCAACGGTGCCAGCTGTGCAAAAAGTGCGGGCTCCATGCCCAGCACGCGCTGCAGCTCGCTGATACTGTCAAACGGCGCATTCCTGGCACCATAAGGCAGGCCAGCAGCCTGATAATCCGCGGTTTCCGCGCCGCCGGAGGCCTGCAGCAGCGAATCGACGTCACGCCAATCGACAATGGCGCCGGCCAGGCGCGTGGCCTTGTCAGGTGCCATCCCCAGCGCACGCAGCAGGCCCTGCAGCAGGTTCAGATCGGCCTTGTTCAGATCGACCTTGCCGCTTTCATCAACGACACGCAGCTCCACCACATGTCCATCAAACTGCCAGCGATAGGGGCGCCCGTCGGCGTGCCAGCTGGGCTGGGTGGGCGTGGCGCGCATCCGCGACAGCGCGTAATCGATGCCGGCATGGGCAACCTGCTCGCCTCCGGCGAGGTCCCCGGTCACCCGGCCCTGCAGGTGCTCGACCCGAGCCGTCAGCGCAAATGCCGCTATGACCGTGGTCAACAGCGCCACCACCCACAGCACCAGCACCAAGGCTGCTCCGCGCACCCTCATCGCCAGCTCCCGGCAACGCCGTACTGCGGCAACGCGACGACCAGCGGCGGCCACGCTGGACCACGTGCCGGGGTGATGTCGATGGAGACCAGCGCCGGCATGCGCCCAGGCGAGTCCCAGCTGTCCTGCCAGCGGCCCATCGCGCCGGTATTCGTATCGATGCCGCGATAGCGCAGCTTCACCTGTTTCAGATCGTCGGCCAGCAACTCACTGCCACGCGGCGGGTTTTCCTCCAGCAGCTCGCCGTTCTGCAGCAGGGTCAGACCGATCCGCAGCTCCTGCTTGTCACCGTTGCCGCTGACCTCGAGCGTGTGCAGATAGGGCCCACCGCGTCCCAGATAATTTGGTACATTGGCGACAAAGCGCAGCTGCTGCGGCGTACCGGTGAACACCTTGGCACTGCCGTTCAGCGCATCGCGCTGCATTGGCAGCGGCATCGCCGAGACCAGGCGCCTGCGCAGGAATCCCTCGACCGCACGCATGCGTTCATTGCCACTGGCTACCGCCTCGCCACGGCTGCTGATGGCCAGGGTTGAACGCACCGCGGCCAATGCCAGTGCCATGCCGGCTGCCAGCAGCACGGTGGCCAACAGCACCTCGATCAGGGTGAAGCCGCGTGCGCGCAGCGGGTGCTTCATGGCGTCGCCTCCAGCGCCGGATTGCCGCGCAGGCGCAGGGTACGCCAACGCAGTTGCTCCTGTGCGCTGTCACCCCAGCGCACCTGCAGCTCCAACAGCCACAACCGCGCCTGCTGCTGGCGTGGCTCGACGTAGGGAGAAACCTGCAGGTTCCAGTGATAGCGGCCCTGTTCCCATTCGCCCTGCTGGCGGCCAGCGCTCAACGGCGCCTCAACCCCGGCCACCGCAAGCAACGATTGCGCGTGCAAGGCAGCGCGCCCATAACCATCGGCCATGCTGACCTGCCGCGCGGCGCCGGACAGGCTGCCCAGCAGCAAGCTCATCGCCAACGCCAACAGGGCGAAGGCGACGATCACTTCAATCAACGAATAGCCGCGTTGGCGCTTCATCCGGCGCCCTCGCGCACCGGCCCGGCCTTGACCTCGCCGGTGATCCACGCCACATCAATACGCCATACCGCGTCGCCTGAACGCAATTCGATACGGCCACCGCTGGACGCGCCATCCTCAAAGAAACGTATGACACCTTCGTGCCTGCGCGTCTGCAATTGACCTGCGCCAGTGAAGCTGACCGTCAGTGCCTGCGGCAATTCACCATGATGACCATCCGTCCCCTGCCAGCTACGGCTGCCCGGGTTGATCTGCAATTGCTGGACGACACCGGTACTGATGGCGCGGGTCCGGGTGTAGCGCAGTTCGGCTGCCAAGGCCTTGCCGGCCGAGCGCAGACGCATGCCATCCAGGCCACCACTCATCGCCATTGCCGCCATCAAGGCCAACGCAGCCACCAGTGCCAGCACCAGCACCATCTCCAGCAGCGACATGCCGCGCATTGCACCGCGCCGTACAGCTACGGCACGCACGGCGGCAAACGGGAGCGGAGGACGCGACGCGACCATCAAGGCTTATTCGTAGCGGATGTCGGCGTTGTAGCTTTCGCCGCCGGGCTGGCCGTCGGCGCCCAGGCTGATCAGATCGAACGGACGACCTTCACCCGGCACCCGGTACTGCACCGGATTGCCCCACGGATCATTGAACTCGGCCGGTTTGGAATACGGGCCCAACCAACCCGCCACACCTGCAGGCTGCGTGGACAGATCCTCCAGCTTGCTCGGCAAGCGGCCGGTATCGAGCTTGTAGTTCTCCACCTTGCTGGCCAGCGTCTGGATCTGGGTCTTGCCAAGGTTGGCCTTGCCACGGTCCGCGCCGCCCAGCACACGGCTGCCGACCAGGGTCAGCACCGCGCCAATCAGCACGATGACGATGATGATTTCCAACAAGCTCATGCCGGCCTGTCGTGCGCGTGACATGGGTTGTTTCAGGGTTCGCCTCATTTCTTCATCCTTCTACGAAAACAGGGATCAACCGATGGCATTGGTGAGGTCATACAGCGGTACCAGCACCGCGATGATGACCACGCCCACCACCGACGCCAACAACAAGGTGATTACCGGCACCAACGCCGCCAGCATGCGGTCGATGGCGCGGGCGCTTTCCTGCTCAAAGGTATCGGCGGTCTTGAGCAGCATGCTTTCCAGCGTGCCGGACTCCTCGCCAACCTGGATCATCTGCAGGGCCAGGCGCGGAAAACGGCCATTGCGCCCCAGTGACGAAGCCAGCCCGGCACCGTTCTTTACTGCATCGGCGGCCTCGCTCACATCAGCGACCAAGGCACGGTTGCCGAGCACGTTGCGGGCAATACCCAGCCCTGCAAGCAATGGCACGCCATTGCGCAGCAAGGTGCCAAGCGTGCGCGCAAGCCGTGCGCTCTCCAGCTTGGCAACCAATCCGCCAATCATCGGCCGCTTCAACAGCCAGGTATCAAAGCCCAGACGGAATACCGGATCGCGCCGCTTGCGCTCCACCCACAGCAACAGCAACGCCGGCACCACGATGAAGACGAACCAGCCCTGGCGCACCAGCAGACCGACCTCCAGCACCGCGCGGGTAAACCACGGCAAGGTCACATCGAGGCTTTGGTACATCAGCGAAAACTGCGGCACCACATAGCCGAGCAGGAACAGCAGCGCCAGGCCCACCACCAACAACAGGATCGACGGATAGATCAGGGCGTTGATCACCCTTCCCTTCAACTCCTGGCTGCGCTCCAGATAATCGGCAAGCCGTTGCAAGGTTTCGTGCAGGCTGCCGCCCGCCTCGCCGGCGCGCACCATGTTCACGTACAGCCGCGAGAACAGGCCATGCTGCCGCTCCAGCGCCTGCGACAGTGGTGCACCGCCGCGTACGCTATCGCGAATGTCCGCGATCACCCGTTGCGAGCGCTGGTCTTCGGGTGTTTCCGTCAGGATCGACAAGGCGCGGTCCAAGGGCTGCCCGGCGCCCAACAACGTCGCCAGCTGCTGGGTGAACTGGACCAGGGTGGCTCCGGCGAACGGGCGGTGCCGCCAGCGCCTCCAGCTGCCGCCTTCGAACGCCGAGCCGGTCGCCGGCTTGGCTTCCACCGGCAGGTGGCCCTGCTCCTGCAGGCGTGCGATCACCTCGCCTTCGCTGGCCGCATCCATCTGCCCTTCGAGCAGATCGCCGCGGGTATCCAACGCTTTGTAACGGTAACGCGGCATCAGCTGCGCCGCCCCGGATGAATGCGATGGCTCATGCGTCCTCCGTCACCCGCAGCACTTCCTCCAGCGTGGTTTCGCCACGCAGTGCCTTGCCGATGCCGTCTTCGCACATGGTGCGCATGCCCGCCTTGCGTGCGATCTGTTCGATCTCACCCATGCCGGCCTTGCGCATCACCGCATTGCGCAACGCATCATCCATCACCAGGAACTCGACGATGGTGGTGCGCCCCAGGTAGCCAGTCGGCGCCAGCGCCGATGGCTGCGCGCGGTAGAGATGGATGTCGCCCTGCGGCTGGAAGCGGCGCAGGCCGAAGCGCTCGATCTCTTCTTCCGACGCGCGGTAACGCAGCGCGTGGGTCGGCTCCAACCTGCGTACCAGACGTTGGGCGAGGATGCCGTTGATGGTGGAAGTGAGCAGGTAGTCCTCCACCCCCATGTCCAGCAAGCGGGTGATGCCACCGGCGGCGTTGTTGGTATGCAGGGTGGACAGCACCAGGTGGCCGGTCAGCGCCGACTGGATCGCGATGCGCGCGGTTTCCAGATCGCGCATTTCGCCGATCATGATGATGTCCGGGTCCTGGCGCACGATGCTGCGCAGGGCATTGGCGAAATCCAGCCCGATCTGCGGCTTGGCCTGGATCTGGTTGATTCCCTCCAGCTGGTATTCCACCGGGTCTTCGACGGTGATGATCTTGACCTTGTCGGTGTTGAGCTGGTTGAGCGCGGTGTACAGCGTGGTGGTCTTGCCTGAGCCGGTAGGGCCGGTGACCAGCAGGATGCCGTGTGGCTGCTCCAGCACCTTGCGGAACTGCGGCAGGAAATCCTCACTGAAACCCAGCCGCTGGAAATCAAACACCACCGCCTCGCGGTCGAGCAGGCGCATCACCACGCTCTCGCCGTGTGCGGTAGGCATGGTGCTCACGCGCAGGTCCAGTTCCTTGCCCTGTACCCGCAACATGATGCGACCATCCTGCGGCAGGCGACGCTCGGCGATATTGAGCTTGGCCATGATCTTGATGCGGCTGATCACCGCCGCGGTGAGGTTGACTGGCGGGCTTTCGCCATCGACCAGCACGCCATCGACGCGGTAACGCACCTTCAGCCGATTCTCGAACGGCTCGACGTGGATGTCCGACGCGCGCAGTTCCACCGCACGCTGGATCAGCAGGTTGACCAGGCGGATCACCGGCGCCTCGGAGGCGAGGTCGCGCAGGTGCTCGATATCGTCCAGCGGCGCGAGCTCACCATCGGTGGTTTCCAGGATCGTCCCCATCGCGGTACGGCCCTGCCCATACCAGCGCTCGATCAGCTCATCCACTTCGCTGCGCACGCCAACCACCGGAGCAACCTCGCAACCGGTAGCCAGGCGGATCGCATCGATCGCGTAGCCATCCTGGGGATCAGCCATCCACAACAGGATGCGGCCACGTTGCTCACCCAGCGGCAGCACCAGGAACTGCTTGAGGAAGCGCAGCGGCACCGGCTCCACGCCTTCCACCAGCTCAGGCGGCTGTTCGGGCAGGTCGCGGGCGGCAAGCAGCCGCAGCTCCAGTACCTTGGCACAGGCTTCAGCATGGTCGCGCTCGGACACCAGCCCCAGCCGTGCAAGCAACACCAGCAGGTCGCCACCGGATTCACGCTGCAGCTGGCGTGCGCGCTGCAGGTCAGCGTCCTTCAGCCGACCCTGCGCCAGCAGTTCGGTGACGATGCGGTCGGCAGGTGATGGCGCAAGTTGGGCGTCGTGGGCTACCGCGTTCACGCAATCCTCCTGAGTTGGCCGAACTTTAGCAGTTCGCACCCCAAGGTCGTGCACATGAACCGGCATTACAGTTAAAAAGAGCCCCGGCAACGCCGGGGCTCCAAGGTCGTGTAGTAGTCAGAATTACTGACGGGCAACCAGACTCACACCGCTATACGAGCTCGCCCCAACCAGGGTGACGTAGTAGGTGCCAGCCTGCGGCTTGTTGATGCGCACCGTTTCGCTGTTACCGCCGCGGGTCGATTTGGCGTCGAATTCGCTGCTGCTCGCCACCGCCTCGTAGCGGACATACACCGATACGTCGCCGCTGCCACCGTAGGTCATGAAGGTCAGCACCTTGCCGGCCTCGGCCTGGAAGCTGTAGACCGTTTCACTGCCGCTGCTGCCGGCAATGCCAGTCACGGCAACCTTGTTGACCAAGGGTGTCGCGTCCGGACCACATTGCTCCACGTTGGGATCACACGGCGGCGTGGTCGCCTTTACCAGCGCGGCGTTGATGTTGAGGATGCCGGCCCCGATCGGGGTGCTGGCCGGAATCGCCACCGGGAACGGCGTAGCGGTCGTCTTCAGCAGGTCACGCATCTGGTTCAGGGTCAGCGGCGTGTCGACCACGCTCTGCACCATTGCCACCGCAGCGGCCACATGCGGCGATGCCATCGAGGTACCGCCCATGCCGCCGAGGATCCAGTTGCTCGGCTCCGGTCCCTTCTCGCCGCCGTTCATCACCTGCCAGATGTAGCCGTTCGGGTTGCCGTCGACCGAACCGCCACCGCCCGGCGCCGACAGATCCACGCGTGCACCGTAGTTGGAGTAGTAGGCACGCGCACCAGTGATGCCGGTGGCACCGACACTGATCACGTTGTTGCAGGAGGACATGGTGTAGCTGGCGGCGTTGGCATTGTCGTTGCCTGCCGCGACCACCACGATTGCGCCCTTGCTGTTGGCCAGATCGATGGCTTCCTGGTACTCGCTCGGGCAGGTCGCGGGCGATACGCTGCCCAGGCTCATGTTGATGACTTCGGCAGGATTGGTGTTGAGCGGCAGCCCCGGCACCTCGCCGCCTGCGGCCCAGACAATACCGTCAGCGATATCACTGCCGAAACCACCGCAGGAACCCAGCACGCGTATCGGCATCACCTTGGCTTTGTAGGCCAGGCCGGCCAGGCCCCTGCCGTTGTTGGTCTCCTGGGCGATGGTGCCGGAGACGTGACTGCCATGCCAGGAACTGACATCGGCCGCGTGCGAGCCACCGGTTGCCCAGCCGGTGCAGTAGTTGGCTTCCACCCAGTCACCGATATCCCAACCACCGGCAACACGCCCGTCACTGTCGCGGCGCGATACGCGCTTGTCACTGATCATGTCGTAGCCGGGAATGACATTGTTCTGCAGGTCCGGGTTGCCCTGGGTGATGCCGGTATCGATCACCGCCACCACCACGCCCTCGCCCTGCGACAGATCCCAGGCCTGCGGTGCTCGCACACCGGTGCTGGGGTTGAAGAAGTTCCACTGGTACTGGGCATAGTTGGGGTCGGTCGGAACCATTGCCGGGGCGACATCCACCATGCGCTGGTACATGCGATCGATGTCAGCGCGTTCAACGGCCGGATTTGCCTTGAGCTCACGGACGAAGTTCGCCGCTTCCTGCGCATTGAGGGCACGCGAGGTCTTGACCACACTCCAGCCCGGCGCTCCCATGCGCCGCAGCAGCGCGGCCTGGACCGCAGGCTGGGCGGCTGCGCGAGACGTCTTGGCCACGGCACGATCCAGGCCGGCGCGCGACGCCGCTGCGCCAAGGCCACGGTTGAGCGTCGCTGCATCACGCAATTCGCTGCTGCCGGCGCGGTACTTCACCACGAACCGATAGCCACCGCTGCTGTCCACCGTGGACGAACTCAAGCCTATTGTCTTCGCAGGTCCAATTCCGGCAGCAGATGCGGCAGGCACGCCGATCGAAGCCATCAGTACGGCACCGGCAATCGCCAAACCAAGCTGGGTCTTCTTCTTCATGTCGGATCTCTCGTCTTGATAGAACAGGGATGGAACTCAACGCTGCATCGCTTTGCCGTCCTGGCCCGCAACAGCCGCACTGCGGGGGCAGCACGGCTCCTGGCGATGAACCTGGAAGCCCCCGCCGCAGCAGGCGGGGGCAAGACCAAACCGCTTACCAGCCGAAGCCGGCACCAACACCCACCGAGCTGTCGTCACTGGTGAAGGCACCACCAAAGGTGACGGTGGCGCGATCACTGATGGCACGCTGGTAGCCCACGGACAGTGCCGATTCGCCGCCCTGGTAGCCGACACCGACACCGACCCGGTTCTGCGTGCGCACGCCCGCAGCACTGGTAGCCATGTTCAACATGGCCGCGCTCATCGCGCCTTGACGATCCAGGCGACGGTCGACGTGGCGCAAGCGCTTGTCGATATCGCCACGGAAGATGTCGAAGCTGTCGGCCATGCTGCTGAACTTGGTGTCGGTATAGGTATTGGCTGCGGTGATGCCGCTATCCAGCTGCGCCTTGTTGACCGCATCGGTCGCCTGCGTGCCTGCGGCAACGTTGGTGACCTGCCGCTCATGGCCGCTGCTACCGACCGACACCGTGTTGGCACGATCAGCAATCGACCCTTGGCCCAAGGCAACGGCACCGGTTGCAGTGACGCTGGAACCTTGGCCAATCGCCGTACCCGAGGCAACGCTGACGGTGGCACTTTCACCCACCGCCACCGCATTGGTGGCCACCGCTGCGATGCTGGTATTGGCACCCACCGCGGTGCTGCCGTCGGCATTGACGCGGGAATTGCTACCAATCGCGGTGTCGTTCGGGCCATGTGCATAGCTGTTGTTGCCGATGGCGCTACCCGCAACGCTGTTGGCCTTGGCTTGCTCGCCCAGCGCTACGCCAGTGCTCGCAGCCGACGCAGCAGTCTCTGCTCGCGGGCCGTTGCCGTTGCCGTTGCCATTTCCATTGCCATGACCGTTTCCATTGCCATGCCCGTTCCCGTTCCCGTTCCCGTTCCCGTTCCCGTTCCCGTTCCCGTTTCCATTCCCGTTGCTGGCAATACGGTTGTTGATGGCCGTAACCTGGCCATCGAGCGCCGACAACGCTGCACCCACGTTGTTGTAACTGGCCCCCTGGATGACATAGGTCGGTGCGACGAACATGCCCTGCATGCCCACGCCGGCACCGCCACCGAGGAAGCTGGCCATATTGCCCAGTGACTGGAACAGCTGCCCGCCATTGATGGCCTGCATGCTGCCAGCGGCGATGGCGCCGGCAGCGACGTTGTCCAGCGTGGTTCCCTGCACGCCCGCCAGGGTGAGTTTGTCGCGGCTGGCATCGTCATAGGTCACCGCATTGGCGGTCACGCCCTCGATGCTGCCGATACGACCATCGATGTCGGTAACGCGCGTCTCCACCGCACCGACCCGCTGGTTGGTGACATGCAGCTGACCACCGGTCACCGCATCAGTGCTGCCTTCGGCAATACGCCCTGCACCGACATTGACGATGCGACGCGTCACTGGGCCATTGGTGCCGTTACCGCCACCTACCGAAACCACGTTGGCTTCAACTGCACGCGAACCTGCGCCCAGGGCCACCGAATTGGCGCCTGAGACGCCAGCACCCGCACCGATTGCGACACTGTTGACGCCGTTGCTGGCGAACGCGCCGTAACCGATGGCGACACCGTTGACTGCGGTTATCGAGGTCTGCCGGCCCAGCGCCGTGCTGTTGCTGGCCTTCGCTGCGGCATCCGCACCCAACGCCGTTGCTCCATTTGCACTGGCAGTACTCGAAGCACCCAGCGCCGTGCTGCGCTCGGCGCTGGCAAGCGCCGCCGAGCCCGAAGCCACCGCATTGCTACCACTGGCAGTCGCCACGCCGTCGCCGCTCGCCCGGAAGTACTTGTTGGTTTCCCCTGCTACGCCGGCCACCGCATCCAGCTGCGACTTGTTGACCGCATCGGTTGCTTCGGTACCCGCAGCGACATTGGTGATCTGCCGTTCGGCCCCGACATCACCCACCGACACCGTGTTGTCACGACCGGCGATCGAACCTGCACCCAAGGCCACCGAGTTGGTAGCGCCAGCCTCGGCACCGGTACCGAGCGCAGTGCTCTGTTGGCCGAAGGCCCAGGCATTGGCACCCACCGCGGTTGCATCATCGCCGAAGGCCCAGCTGCCACTGCCGATGGCCACTGCATTGGTCGCGCCGATGCCGAACAAGCCGAAGCCGGTTTCGGCACCATCACCAATCGCCAGACTTCCTTCGCCCAGCGCCGACGCATTGCGGCCGACAGCGACGTTGCCATCCTCATAGGCGGCTGCGTTGTAACCGACCGCCGTCGTGCCCACGCCTTCAGCGTAGCTCTGCGAGCCGGTCGCGGTGCTGTAGTTGCCGAGCGCATTGGCCACCGCACCGCTGGCGGTGGACTGATCACCCTGGGCATAAGCACCAACGCCCGTTGCCGTCGCCGCAAAACCTTCCGCATTGGCACTGGCGCCCAGTGCGGTACCGCCGACACCGGCACTGGTGGCACCGGTCTGCACCGGCGCACCGCCGACATTGATCAGCGGATCACCATTGGCATCAACCGCATTGCCGCCAACCGCCACCGCACCCGGTCCCATCGCCTGCGCGTTCTGGCCGAACGCCGCGGCGTTCTGGCCGCTGGCCAGGGCGTTCATGCCAACCGCAGTCGCACCATCAGCCACTGCATTGGCACCGCTGCCGAAGGCCGATGCGCCATTGCCGATGGCATTGGTCGCTTCGCCGGAAGCCGTGGCGTTGTCACCCTCGGCGTACGCACCGGCATCACTGTCGGCACTGCCGGTGGCCTTGAAGTACTTGGCCGTGGTCTGCCCTTCCGCCGCTACCGCGGCTACTTCATCAAGCTGGTCCTTGTTGACGGCATCGGTGCCCTCGGTACCGGCGGCAACGTTGGTGATCTGCCGTTCGGCGCCCACATCGCCCACCGATACGCTGTTGTCACGGCCGGCAATCGAGCCTGCACCCAAGGCCACCGAGTTGGTAGCGCCAGCCTCGGCACCGGTACCGACTGCAGTGCTCTGTTGACCGAAGGCCCAGGCATTCGCACCCACCGCGGTTGCATCATCACCAAACGCCCAGCTGCCGCTGCCGATCGCTACCGCATTGGTCGCGCCGATGCCGAACAAGCCAAAACCCGTCTCGGCACCATCACCAATCGCCAGACTGCCCTCACCCAATGCCGACGCATTGCGGCCGACCGCAACATTGCCATCCTCGTAGGCGGCCGCGTTGTAGCCGACGGCCGTCGTGCCGGCACCTTCCGCATACGATTGCGAGCCGGTGGCGGTGCTGAAATCGCCAACCGCATTGGCGACCGCACCACTTGCCGTGGACTGATCACCCTGCGCCCATGCGCCAACACCGGTTGCAGTGGCAGCGAAGCCTTCGGCGTTTGAACTGGCACCGAGCGCGGTGCCACCGACACCGGCACTGGTGGCACCTGTCTGCACCGGCTCGCCATTGGAGGTGATCAGCGGATCGCCATTTTCATCCACGGCATTGCCACCGACGGCGACCGCGCCCGGGCCGGTTGCCTGTGCGTTCTGGCCGAAGGCCGCTGCGTTCTGGCCACTGGCCACGGCATTCATGCCGATCGCGGCCGCGCCGCTGGCCAAGGCGCTGGCGCCATTGCCGATCACGATGGCGCTTTCGCCACTGGCCACGCTGTTGCTGCCCAGTGCGATGGCGTTGTCGCCGTCGACCAGGTTGGCGAAGCCGAATGCGCTGCTGTTTGCGCCGTCCACCTGGTTGAAATTGCCGAACGCCGAACTGTTGCTGCCGTTGGCGGTGTTCACGTAACCGACGGCACTGGAGTAATCACCAGCGGCAACGTTGTAGCTGCCAACGGCCGTGCTCTGTGCGCCGGAGGCCTCCGAGCCGACACCAGCCGCGGTTGCACCGTCACCGCTGGCAACCGCGTCATCACTGCCATCGGCAGCGCCATTGGCCTTGAAATAGCGCCCGGCCAACAGTGCACCTTCGGCCGCGGCATTGAGCTGATCAACGTTGACCGCATCGGTGCCTTCGGTGCCTGCAGCAACATTGGTGATCTGCCGTTCGGCCCCGACATCACCCACCGACACCGTGTTGTCACGACCGGCGATCGAACCTGCACCCAAGGCCACCGAGTTGGTAGCGCCAGCCTCGGCACCGGTACCGAGCGCAGTGCTCTGTTGGCCGAAAGCCCAGGCATTGGCACCCACCGCGGTTGCATCATCGCCGAACGCCCAGCTGCCACTGCCGATGGCCACTGCATTGGTCGCGCCGATACCGAACAAGCCGAAGCCGGTCTCGGCACCATCACCGATCGCCAGGCTGCCTTCGCCCAGCGCCGACGCATTGCGGCCGACAGCGACGTTGCCATCCTCATAGGCGGCTGCGTTGTAACCAACCGCCGTCGTGCCCACGCCTTCAGCGTAGCTCTGCGAGCCGGTCGCGGTGCTGTAGTTGCCGAGCGCATTGGCCACCGCACCGCTGGCGGTGGACTGATCACCCTGGGCATAAGCACCAACGCCCGTTGCCGTCGCCGCGAAACCTTCCGCATTGGCACTGGCACCCAGTGCGGTACCGCCGACACCGGCACTGGTGGCACCGGTCTGCACCGGCGCACCGCCGACGTTGATCAGTGGATCACCATTGGCATCCACCGCATTGCCGCCCACCGCCACCGCACCCGGTCCCATCGCCTGCGCGTTCTGCCCGAACGCCGCGGCGTTCTGGCCGCTGGCCAGGGCGTTCATGCCGACCGCAGTCGCACCATCAGCCACTGCAGTAGCACCGCTGCCGAAGGCCGATGCGCCATTGCCAATCGCGTTGGTGGCTTCACCAGCTGCGGTGGCGTTTTCGCCTTCTGCATAGGCGCCGGCGTCGCTATCGTCGCTGCCGGTGGCGGTGAAGTACTTGCTTGTATTGCCAGCCACAGCGGCCACTTCATCCAACTGGTTCTTGTTGACCGCATCGGTACCTTCAGTACCAGCGGCGACATTGGTGATCTGCCGCTCGCTGCCGACATCACCCACCGACACGCTGTTCTCGCGATCCGCCCAGGAATTGGCACCGATGGCGACGCTGTTGACTGCTTCTGCCACCGCGCTCTGGCCCAGGGCTGTGGAGTTGTCAGCATCGGCCCAGCTGTTGAAGCCAATGGCCGTCGCATACTCACCCAACGCCCAGGCGCCATTGCCGAATGCCGCGGCGCCGGTGCCCGAGGCCTCGGTGCTGATCAAGCCGCCGTAGGTGGTCCCGCCGACGGCGGTCGACTCCTCACCCGAGGCAATCGCCGATTCGCCCACAGCGGTGGTGCTGGCGCCGGATGCCTCTGCAGCCAGACCCAACGCAACGCCGTAATCACCACTGGCCTGCGCGCCATAACCCACCGCCGAAGCGAGGTCACCGGAAGCAACGGCATAGCTGCCAACCGCCGTGGTGCCGCGGCCACTGGCCTCGGCGCGGAAGCCACTGGCCAATGCCTGCTGGCCGGACGCGAGCGCCTGCGCACCTTGCGCCGTGGCAAATGCGCCCGAGGCCTCCGCACCCGCGCCCACCGCGCTTGCGCCTTCGCCACTGGCAACGCTTCCTGAGCCAATCGCAAGCGCATCGTCGGCATCGGCCAACGCGCCGTCGCCGATCACCACGCTGCCGTCACCGCTGGCAACGCTGTTGCTGCCCAAGGCAATCGCATTGGCGCCATCGACCAGGTTGGCCGTGCCGAATGCGCTGCTGTTCTCGCCATCCACCTGGTTGAAATTACCTACCGCCGAGCTGTTGGTACCGTTGGCGGTGTTCACGTAGCCGACCGCGCTGGAATAGTCACCGGCTGCGACGTTGTAGCTGCCAACCGCGGAGCTCTGCGCACCGCTTGCCAGAGAGCCGACACCGGCTGCGGTTGCACCATCGCCGCTGGCGATCGCATCGTCACTGCCATCGGCAGCGCCGTTGGCCTTGAAGTAGCGCGCGGTCAGTTCGGCGCCATCAGCGACGGCAGTGAGCTGATCGAGGTTGACCGCATCCGTGCCTGCGGTACCTGCAGCGACGTTGGTGATCTGGCGCTCGGCTCCCTCCGCTCCAACCGACACACTGTTGGCACGATCTGCCAGCGAGTCCGCGCCCAGGGCAACGCTGTTGGCAGCGTTGGCGGTGGCATTCGCACCCAGCGCGGTACTGTCTGCGCCAAAGCTGGTGCTGTAGAAGCCAACCGCCGTGCTGTTGACGCCACTGGCCCAGCTCTCCGCGCCCAGCGCACTGGCGTTGTCGCCAGCCGCATACGCGAAGTAGCCGACAGCGGTGCTCTCAGCCCCTGACGCTTCACTCAATGCACCTGACGCCAGCGCGTAATCACCGGAAGCAATCGCGCCTGCACCTAGCGCCGTGGACGCTTCACCGCTGGCCTGGGTATCAACGAAGAAGCCCAGCCCCGGGATGAGGTCGATCGGGCCACCGACCGCGACGCTGCTGGTTCCCGATGCCGCACTCTGGCTACCCACCGACGTGCTGTAGTCACCGGTTGCATTGGCCACCGCACCAAATGCGGAGGACTGTGCGCCCTGCGCGAAGGCACCAAGACCGGCAGCGGTGGCAGCGAAGCCTTCCGCACTGGCACTGGCACCAAGGGCGGTGCCGCCAAGGCCGGCGCTTGTCGCACCCGTCGTTACCGGCTGTCCGCCAAAGGTGATCAATGGATTGCCATCGGCATCCACTGCATTGCCGCCTACGGCGACCGCCGCCGGACCGGTGGCCTCGGCGTTCTGGCCAAACGCGGCACTGTTCTGGCCAGTGGCCAAGGCGTTCATGCCGACTGCGGTCGCACCGTTGGCTAAGGCATTGGCGCCGTTGCCATAGGCCGAGGCGCCATTGCCGATCGCGTTGCTGGCTTCACCGGCCGCCGTCGCCGCATCACCTTCTGCGTAGGCACCGGCGTCACTGTCGATGCTGCCCGTTGCGGTGAAGTATTTGCTGGTGTTTTCAGCGACCGCTGCGACCTCATCCAGCTGAGATTTATTCACCGCGTCGGTGTCTTCAGTGCCGGCTGCAACATTGGTGATCTGGCGTTCGCTGCCCACATCACCGACCGACACCGTGCTCTCGCGATCCGCCCAGGAATTTGCACCAATGGCGACGCTGTTGGCTGCCGCCGCGGTGGCGCTCTGACCAAGCGCGGTGGAATCGTCCGCATCGGCCCAGCTGTTGAAGCCAATCGCGGTGGCGTACTCACCGATCGCCCATGCACCGTTGCCGAACGCCGACGCACCGGTGCCCGATGCTTCGGTGCTGATCAAGCCGCCATAGGTGGTACCGCCCACCGCAGTGGATTCTTCACCCGACGCAATCGCCGATTCACCCACCGCCGTGGTGCTTGTGGCCGAGGCGGAAGCACCCAAGCCCATCGCAACGCCATAGTCGCCACTGGCATCAGCGCCATAACCCACTGCCGAAGCAAGATCGCCAGAGGCGGAGCTATAGGCGCCCACCGCAGTGGTGCCGCGACCGCTGGCATCGGCGCGGAAGCCACTTGCCGCTGCCTGCTGCCCGGAAGCAAGCGCCTGGCTGCCCTGCGCGCTTGCATAGGCACCGGTCGCTTCTGCGCCGCTGCCGACGGCGGTGCTGCCCAGCTCGCTGGCAAGACTGCCGGAGCCGACCGCAGTGGAATCATCGGCTGCCGCGTAGGCGCCATCGCCGATCACCACGCTGCCATCACCACTGGCGATGCTGTTGCTGCCCAGGGCAATCGCATTGTCACCATCGACAAGGTTTCCGGCACCGAAGGCGCTGCTGTTGGCGCCATCAACCTGATTGAAATTGCCGACTGCCGAACTGTTCTCACCGTTGGCGGTATTTACATAACCCACCGCGCTGGAATAGTCGCCTGCAGCCACGTTGTAGCTGCCTACCGCAGTGCTTTCCACGCCACTGGCCAGCGAGCCGACGCCCGCAGCCATCGCACCTTCGCCGCTGGCCACTGCGTCATCGCTGCCATCAGCCGCACCATTGGCCTTGAAATAGCGACCCGCCAACAGTGCGCCGTCTGCGGCCGCATTGAGTTGATCGAGGTTCACCGCATCGGTTCCGGCAGTACCGGCAGCGACATTGCTGATCTGTCGTTCGTTGCCGGCCGAACCGACCGATACCGTGTTGGCGCGATCAGCAACGGAGCCTGCGCCCAGTGCCACGCTGCCTGCGGCCGAGGCCACCGTTCCAGCGCCTATGGCGACTGCATTCGTACCAGAGGCATCTGCGCTGTTGGCGATGGCGCAGTCCACCAGGGTTGCACTGCCAAGCACCATGCACTGCGCGTTACCACCCACTTCCACCGACTGTGCCTGCGCCGCTGTTACCCAGGCACCCGCTCCCAGACCCAACGCAACGGCAACCGACAAGGCTTGCAGGCGTATTCCGGCGCTGTGCCGCTCATCCATGACCACACCGGCCGAGCTGGACGATGCCAACTCCGACGCCACCACCAACTGCCCCAATGCCTTGTTCCATACCTTGCGGTAGATCCGGTTCATCGCTGCTGCTCCTCAAGTGGACGGTTTTTTGCTTGCAGAAATCCCCATCGCTGGGCTGGCGTGCCCAACGATCCCCCTGTGGTGTTGTGGTCCCGGTCCCGCTGCTGCTGGGCACGTGAGGCTCACGCCTGTCGTGGTCTACCCCCCTGGTTCCATACCTGTCGGGCGACTACGGGATGGATGGAGTCTTAATCGACGATTCATCATTCGTCAAATATTTGGCTTGATCTGACATTTTGTGAGAATCACCACAAATCTCTAATCAAAGTGAGATTTTCAGAAAATTTACTGTTGAAACAGTTGCCTAGTCGCGACTGCCCGTCCGCGCATCAATGTCAGCCCATCGAAACATGAAGACGTTAAGCTTCCTGCAGGCCTTGCGCTGCGGGCTTTTGGCTTGTTCCGATGCACTTGCAGGAAAAATAGGTTCATCTTCCTTAAAAGCGTCGAGCAGCTGCATTGCAACAAGGCAAATTGCGCCAGCGGCCACCAGCGGGCTGGCAAACGGATCCCGCAGAAGACGTCGGATTCCTGGCGGACTTTGCTGACTGAAGCCAGGGGCGCTCCGCGCCGGCCAAACGGATAAAAACGTCAGCGCCGCCAATGGAAAGGATCCCGCAGGGCATGGAATGGCGGTGTTGGCGGCACTTCAAATCCATCCGCTTCCGAAGCGCTTCGCGCTTCTGCGCCTGGATACAGCCGAGCGGTTGGACACGCATCGAGACGCCACAACGCAGAAGCCCGCAGGCGGTGGCCTGCGGGCTTCTTCAAACGTCAATCTACGGCAATTAACTTTCGGCAGCTTCGCCTGCTCAGCCGCACCATACCCGTGCATTGCGGAACATCCGCAGCCACGGCGAATCTTCGCCCCAGCTGCTCGGTGCCCAGCTCAGGTTGACCGTGCGCGGGGTGCGTTCCGGGTGCGGCATCAAGATGGTGACGCGGCCATCGCTGGTGGTCAGGCCGGTGATGCCGTCCGGCGAACCGTTCGGATTCAGCGGGTACTGAGTGGCCACGCGGCCATCACCATCGACGTAACGCAGCGCGATGCTGGCTGCCGCCTGGTCCACCGCGCTGTCGAACTCGGCACGGCCTTCGCCGTGTGCCACTGCAACCGGCAGGCGCGAGCCGGCCATGCCGCGCAGCAGGATCGACGGCGACTCGACGACTTCCAACAATGCGGTACGTGCTTCGAACTGCTCGCCGGCATTGCGCAGGAACTTCGGCCAATGCTCGGCACCGGGGATGATGTCCTTGAGCTGGCTCATCATCTGGCAGCCGTTGCACACGCCCAGCGCGAAGGTATCCGGGCGGGCGAAGAAGGCCGCGAAGGCCTCACGCAACGCCGGACGTTCTAGGATGGAGGTTGCCCAGCCGCGGCCTGCACCCAGCACGTCGCCGTAGCTGAAACCGCCGCAGGCAGCGATGCCGCGGAAGTCGCCCAGCTGCACGCGGCCTTCGATCAGGTCGCTCATGTGCACGTCATAGGAGTCGAAGCCGACACGCTCGAAGATGTTGGCCATTTCGATCTGGCCGTTGACGCCCTGCTCGCGCAGGATCGCCACCTTCGGTCGCGTGCCAGTTGCAATGAACGGCGGCCGCTCCTGCGCATCCTGCGCCCGCGGCACTTGTACATCCATGTACGGCGCAGCCACATCGTCAGCCGGATCAAACGTCAGCTTCGGCTTCAGGCCCGGCGCGTTGAAGTTACGTGCAATCGCACGCTCCTGATCGGCTGCATCCGGGTTGTCACGCAGTTTCTGCATGGCGTGGGTCACCGACCACCAGGCATCGAACAATTCTTCCCAGCGCCATTCCACCACGCTGTCGCCGGCCAGCTGCACGCGCACCACCGGTGCGGTGGTCGGGCGGGCGATGCGCTGTGCACATTCGGTCAGTGCGTGGCGTTCGACCAGGTCGGCGAACGCAGCGCGGTCTTCCTTGGCGATCTGCACCACGGCGCCCAGTTCTTCGTTGAACAGGCTGCGGAACGGATCGTCGCCCCAGGCATCGAGCACGATGTCCAGGCCCATGCGCGAGGCGAATGCCATTTCGCACAATGCGGCGAACGCACCGCCGTCGCTGCGGTCGTGATAGGCCAGCAACAGGCCGGACTCACGTGCATCGCGGATCAGCTCAAAGAACGCGCGCAGACGCTGCGGGTCATCCAGATCCGGCACTTCACCGGCAAATGCCGGCAGCGCGCTGTGATCGGCCTGGGTCTGCGCCAGGATCGAACCGCCCAGTCGCTGCTTGCCAGCGCCCAGACCAATCAGCCACAACTCGCTTTCGGTTTCGCGGTCGAGCAGCGGGGTCAGTTGCTGGCGGGCATCGCTGACCGGCGCGAACGCGGTGATCACCAACGATACCGGCGACACCGACTTCTCGGCCTGGCCATCGGCCTGCCACTGCGCCTGCATCGACAGCGAGTCCTTGCCCACCGGGATGCTGATATCCAGCTGCGGGCACAGCTCCATGCCGACCGCCTTGACTGCGTCGTACAGCAGCGCGTCTTCGCCGTTGTGGCCGCAGGCGGCCATCCAGTTGGCCGACAGCTTGACCGTATCCAGCGCGGTCACCGGTGCGGCACACAGGTTGGTGATGGCTTCACCCACCGCCATGCGTGCCGATGCAGCGGCGTTCAACAGTGCCAGCGGGGTGCGTTCACCCAGCGACATCGCTTCGCCGGCGTAGGTGTCAAACCCAGCCAGGGTGATTGCAACATCGGCCATCGGCAGCTGCCACGGGCCGATCATCTGCTCGCGCGCAGTCAGGCCACCCACGCTGCGGTCACCGATGGTGACCAGGAAGCTCTTCGAAGCAACGGTCGGATGTGCGAGCACACGCAGACCGGCGTCATGCAGGTCGATGCCAGCGGTCTTCAGCGACGGCCAGCGCGGTGCCGGCGGATGCACCGCATCGCGGTGCATCTTCGGTGCCTTGCCGAACAGCAGGTCCATCGGCAGGTCGATCGGGGCGTCGGCCGGGGTGTTGCCCGGGGTCGCGCCGTAGGCAACGACCAGGTGTTCCTCCGCAGTTGCCACGCCGACGGCTGCGAACGGGCAGCGTTCGCGCGCGCAGATGGCGGCGAATTCGGCCAGGCGCTCCTGCGCCACGCCGAGTACATAACGTTCCTGCGACTCGTTGCACCACAGTTCCAGCGGCGACAGCGAGGGATCGTCGGTGGGCACCTTGCCCAGGTCGATCACGCCACCGACGTTGGAGTCGTGCAGCAGCTCGGGAATGGCGTTGGACAAGCCACCGGCGCCGACGTCGTGGAAGAACTTGATCGGGTTGTTCGTGCCCATGGCCACGCAACGGTCGATCACTTCCTGGCAGCGGCGCTCCATTTCCGGGTTGTCGCGCTGCACGCTGGCGAAGTCGAGGTCTTCGGCGCTCTCGCCCGAAGCCACCGACGAGGCCGCACCGCCGCCCAGGCCGATCAACATGGCCGGGCCGCCGAGCACGATCACCGCGTCGCCCGCCTGCAGCTGCAGCTTGTCGACCTGCACGCGGTCAATCGCACCCAGGCCGCCAGCCAGCATGATCGGCTTGTCGTAGGCACGGGTGATGCCGTCTTCCGGCAGCTCGAAGCTACGGAAGTAACCGAGCAGGTTCGGGCGGCCGAATTCGTTGTTGAACGCGGCGCCGCCGAGCGGGCCATCGAGCATGATGTCCAAGGCCGGTGCCATGCGCGGGTTCAGCGCGCGCGGCGCTTCCCACGGCTGCGGCAGGGTCGGGATGCGCAGGTGCGAGACCGAGAAACCGGTCAGGCCAGCCTTGGGCTTGCCGCCACGGCCGGTCGCACCCTCGTCGCGGATCTCGCCACCGGCGCCGGTCGCAGCGCCCGGGAACGGCGCGATCGCGGTCGGGTGGTTATGCGTTTCCACCTTGATCTGGAAGGCGCTGGGCAGCACCGCTTCGCTGCGGTACTTGCCGGTGGCCGGGTCCGGGCGATAACGCGCGGCCGGTTCGCCTTCAATCACCGCGGCATTGTCGCTGTACGCGCTGAGCGTGTGCTGCGGGGTCTGCTGGTGGGTGTTCTTGATCATCTTGAACAGCGAGCGGTCCTGCTCGTTGCCATCGATGGTCCAGCTGGCATTGAAGATCTTGTGCCGGCAATGCTCGGAATTGGCCTGCGCGAACATCATCAGTTCGACGTCGGACGGATCGCGGCCGAGTTCGCTGTAACGCTGGCGCAGGTAATCGATCTCGTCATCGGCCAGGGCCAGACCGAGGCGCTTGTTGGCGCCTTCCAGATCGTCCAGGGCGATGCGCTCCAGAGTGCCGCGGCCGACGTTGGCGAACAGCGCCTGGGCCTGGCCGATGTCTTCCAGCAGCGACTGGGTCATCGGATCGTGCAGCAGCTTGGCCAGCGCGGCCTGCTGCGCCGGATCGGATGGCCAGCCGCTCAGGTCGATGCGGGTACCGCGCTCGACGCGCTGGATCGGCAGGCCGGCACCGCGCACCAGCTCGGTGGCCTTGCTCGACCACGGCGACAGCGTGCCCAGGCGCGGCACCACATAGCGCGAGATCGCGCCATCAGCGCGCGAGGCGGCCTGTGGCTGGCCCTGCAGGATGCGGCCCAGCGTGGTCTGGTCGACCGCGCCGGCATCGGCAGCTTGGGTGAAATAGACGTGCCAGGCACCGGTGATGCGCAGATCGGCGGCAATGGACTGCAGGCGGGATTCAAGACGTTCGCGGCGGAACGGCGAAAGGGCAGCTGCGCCCTCGAGGACGATCATGTCCGGGAGACCATGGTGGGAATCGGCCCGCGATTGTACCGGACTCGGCCGCCCCAAGCCTCAGCAGCCCGACTACCGGAAGTCCTCTGGGATGACGCGGTTCACACCGACAGTCAGCTGCGCAGGCCAAACCGTGCCGCCTTTTTTGACAACGTTATCCTCATTCGACCGGCACCTGCGTGCTGGTGCAACGGCCCAGATCCGGGCCCAGCAAGCATTTTCCTCGTCCCAAGGCCGGGCGCAGCCGCGCCCGCCCCGCCGAAGGCGTGCCCCGGAACAACGCACAACCATCGCCCCACCAAAGAAGGAGACCCACCATGACGGACCATCCCACAGGCCCTTTCCGGCCCCGATATACCTGCCAGCTCGCCCGCAGGCCGCGGCTGGGCCGGGCCCTGGCCCTGGTGTTTGCGGCCGGCAGCGTCGTACCGGCAGCCCAGGCCGCCAACTGTGCAGGGGTGAAGCCCTGGCTGGGAACCACGATCTACCAGCCCGGCAACCAGTTGCAGAAGGGCGGCACGCTGTACCAGGTACGCCAGACCATCTGGAACGCACCACCGGACCACCCCGCAGGCCGCCGCTACTACGACAATCTGGGCCGCTGTGATGACGGCGCACCAGCAGCCAACCAGCCACCGCAGGTCCGCCTGACCTCACCCAGTGCAGGCAGCACCTTCAGTGCCGGCAGCAGCATCACCTTCAGCGCAGTGGCGACAGACAGCGACGGCAGCATCCGCAGGGTCGAGTTCTTCCGCAACGGCCAATCCATGGGCAGCGTCGGCAGCGCGCCTTACAGCCTTGCATGGCACAACGCCGCAGCCGGCAACCATCTGCTCAGCGCCATCGCCACCGATGACCGCGGTGCCAGTACCACCTCGGCCACGGTCAACGTGACGGTCACCGCTCCGGACAAGGACAGCACCGCTCCCTCGATCCCGGACGGGCTCCGCGTAGAAGCGCGCTCCCCGACCAGCATTGCGTTGCGCTGGAATGCTGCCAGCGACAACCCCGGTGGCAGCGGCATCGCCGCCTATGACCTGTACCGGGACGGCACGCAGGTCGCTTCGACTGCCAGCAGCCAGCATGCCGACACCGCGCTGACCCCGGCCACCACCTATCGCTATGCCGTGCGTGCCCGCGACAAGGCCGGCAACGCCTCCCCGCTCAGCGCCATTGTCAGCGCCAGCACCTTGACCGAGGACACCGGCGGCGGCACCGACCCAGGAAAACCAGGCGGGCCCGGCACTCCAGGCGCCAGCGGCAAGCGGGTGATCGGTTACTTCACCCAATGGGGCATCTACGGCCGCAACTACCGCGTCAAGAACATCGACAGCAGCGGTTCGGCGGCGCACCTGACCCATATCAACTACGCCTTCGGCAACGTCCGCAACAACCGCTGCGAGGTTGGCATCACCCAGGCCGCCGATCCGGCCAGCGGCGCGGGCGGCGACGCCTATGCCGATTACACCCGCAGCTTTGGCGCCAGCGAAAGCGTCAGCGGTGTCGCCGACCAATGGAACCAGCCGCTGCGCGGCAACTGGAACCAGCTCAAGCAGCTCAAGGCCAAATATCCACAGCTCAAGACGCTGATTTCGCTCGGCGGCTGGACCTGGTCACGCGGTTTCTCCAGTGCCGCACGCGCGGAGAACCGCCAGGCCTTCGTCGCCTCCTGCATTGACGCCTACATCAAGGGCAATCTGCCGTTCACCGACCATGCCGGCGGCAAAGGGGCAGCTGCAGGCGTGTTCGATGGCATCGACATCGACTGGGAGTACCCGGCCGCCTGCGGCCTGGGCTGCGGCACACCCGCCGACCGCGACAACTTCACCGCCCTTCTGGCCGAATTCCGCCGCCAGCTGGACGCAGTGCGCCCCGCCTGCTGCTGACCGTGGCCGTGGGTGCAGGCATCGACAAGATCCGCCCGACCGACCCGGCCGCCTATCACCGCCATCTGGATTTCATCAATGTGATGACCTACGACTTCCATGGCGCCTGGGCCGGCACCACCAATCACCACACCGCCCTGTTCCACTCCCCGGCAGATCCTTCAACCGGCGACGCCGCCCTGTACAACAGCAACGACGCCATCGAGGCCTACCTGCAACGCGGCGTCCCCGCCGCCAAGCTGAATCTCGGCGTCGGCTTCTACGGCCGCGGCTGGACGGGCGTGGCAAGAACCAACAACGGCCTGTACCAGAGCGGGCGGCCGGCGAGCGGCAGGTTCGAGGCCGGCATCGAGGACTGGAAGGTGCTGAAGAACCTCGGTTGGCCGGTGCATACCGACCCGATTGCGCAGGCCACGTGGTTGTATGACGGCAACACCTTCTGGAGCGTGGACACGCCGGAAATGCTCGGCCGCAAGATGGCCTACGTCAAAGCCCAAGGGCTGGGCGGCGCGTTCTTCTGGGAGTTCAGCGGTGACGACACCCAGGGCACCTTGGTCAACAGCGTCAGCAACGGCCTGAAGTAAGCAACTGCCAAAACCACGACGCCCCTCTCGTTGTCGGGAGGGGCGCTGTCTGTTCAAGCTTTGGCAAACAACGCTATCAGCGGCTGCCGCCACCTTCCATGCGGTCCAGCGTGGCCTTGAGCTGTGCCGGCGGCAGATAGCCACCGAGCTGGGTGCCATCGGCAGCGAAGATCGCCGGAGTACCGTTGATCCCCAATTGCTGGCCGAGGTTGTACTGCATGGCCACCGGGTTGGTGCAGTTCCTGGACTGCACCGGCTGGCCGGACTTGGCAGCGGTCAGCGCGGCCTTGCGGTCGCTGGCACACCAGACCGAGATCATGTCGGTTGCGTCCTTGCTGGCCAGGCCCATGCGCGGGAACGCGAGGTACTCGACGGCGATGCCGTTGCGGTTCAGCTCGGCGATATCCTGATGCAGCTTGCGACAGTAGCCGCACTCGATATCCGTGAACACGCTGATGGTGTGTTTGGCATTTGGCGGTGCAAACACGATGCGATCCGCATGCGGCAGCGTCTGCAGCAGGTTGCGACGGTAAGCCAGCAGGCCGGGGCTGGTAGCCTGGCCCTTCTTCTCGATGTCGTAGGGCGTGCCCTGCAGCAGATAACGGCCGTCATCGGTCACGTACAGCACCTGCCCGGACACCAGCACCTCTCGGAAACCCGCAAACGGTGCTGCGCCGATGTATTCCGGCTTGAGGTTCGGATCCAGCTCCTTGAGGGCATCGCGTACCTGCTTTTCGACTGCGGCATCAGCCGGGGAGGCAGCGGCACTGGCAGCGGCTTTGGGAGCTGCGGGCTGTTGCGCGCAGGCAGTAAGGCTGAGCGCGCCGAATAGCGCGGCAATGGCAAATCGGAACATGACGACCCATCGAAAGAGAACAGCCGGATTCTCGCACACCGCCCGAATCGGCGTGGGAGCGGCCCCGGCTTGTAGGAGCGGCGTAAGCCGCGAAGCCCCCCCTCCCTGCGCCCCGGCCTCAACCGCAACCTGACCCCCCCTCTGCTTCGCGGCG
>NZ_JASCOR010000039.1 GCF_029959445.1 Stenotrophomonas sp. PS02298
GAGCCATGCTCGGCAGAGGCTTTAGCGGGAATGCCGCTTGCCGAGCATGGCTCGGCGCTACATTGGCATTGTTGGGAACGCCCCTGCCGAGCATGGCTCGGCACTACAACAGCGACTCAATTCCTGTGCGCGGTGCCCAGGTACTCGGCGCTCTGCATCTCGATCAGGCGGCTGGCGGTGCGCTCGAAGGCGCCGGCCAGGCGGGTGCCGCTGTACAGCAGTGGCGGCGCGTCCTGGGCAGTGCAGACCAGGTTGACCTGGCGGTCGTACAACTCATCGATCAGGTTGACGAAGCGGCGCGCGGCATCTTCGTTGAGGCGATCGAAGTGCGGTATGCCACCGAGCAGCACGGTGGTGAACTCGCGTGCGATCTCGATGTAGTCCGACGGCCCACGCGGGCCTTCGCACAAAGCTGCGAAATCGAACCAGGCAATGCTCTTGCCACGGCCACGCACCGGAATCTTGCGGCCCTCGATCTGGATATTGCCACCGCGTGCTTCTTCGGCACCGCTCAGCTCCTTCCAGCGCCCGGCCAGCCACGCATCACTTTCCGCATCCAACGGCGCTCGGTATACCGGCGAGCGGGTCAGCGCGCGCATGCGGTAGTCCTCGGTGCCTTCGGCATACAGCTCGACGCAGTACTTCTCCAGCAAGGCAATCGCCGGCAGGAAGCTGTCGCGCTGCAGGCCGTTGAGATAGAGGTTCTCCACCGCCGTATTGGAGGTGGTCACCAGGGTCACGCCCTCGGCGAACAGCCGCTCCAACAGGCGTCCCAGCAACATCGCATCGCCGATGTCAGTGACGAAGAACTCATCCAGCACCAGCACGCGTAGCTTGTCGCGCCACTGCTGGGCAATCTTCGCCAGTGGATCGCTTTGCCCTTGGTGCTCATGCAGCTGCTCGTGGATGCCGCGCATGAAACGGTGGAAGTGGGTGCGGTACTTCTGTTCGATCGGCAGGCCGTCGTAGAACAGGTCGACCAGGAAGGTCTTGCCGCGGCCAACGCCGCCCCAGAAGTACAGGCCCTTTACCGGCTCGGGCTTCTTCCAGAACGCCGACAGCCGGTCCAGCCAGCCATCCTGCGCACTGTCGACGATGGCTTCATGGATGCGGTCCAGCTCGGCCAGCGCGGCATGCTGGGCGACATCATCGCGCCAGTCGCCACGGGCCACGCCGGCGGCGTAGCGCTGTGAGGGGGTCATTGCTTCCATGCTCAGTTGCTGCCGTCGGGCAGCCAACGCCGCACTTCATGCTGGATGGCACCGCGCAGGTCGATCAACTTGCGATGGAAGAAATGCGAGGTATCCGGCATGCGCACCAGCTGCGGCGGATTCGGCAGTGATTCCAGCCACTGGTAGACGCCATGTGCATCCACCACTTCGTCGGCATCGCCCTGCACCACCAGCCAGTTGGCCGGCGGCTGCACTTCGGAGAAATCCCAGGTGCGGCGGCCAATCGGCGGTGCGATCGAGATCAAGGCCTGCGGTTGCAGCTGCGCGGCAGCGCGCAGCGACACGTAGGCGCCAAAGCTGAAACCAGCCAGCCACAATGCGGCATCCGGACGCTCGCTGCGCACCCAGTTGACCACCGCGCGCAGATCGTCGGCTTCGCCTTCACCATTGTCGTAGGTGCCCACCGAGGCGCCGACGCTGCGGAAGTTGAAACGCACGGTGGTGATGCCCAGGTCGCGCAGCGCGCGCGAGACCATGGTCACCACCTTGTTGTGCATGCTGCCGCCCTCGATGGACAGCGGATGGCAGATGACGGCGATGATCGAACGTGCGGCGGACTCGCCATCGGGCAGGTCGACGCCGACTTCCAGCGGACCGGCCGGGCCGTCCAGCATCAGCGTCGCCGATTCGTGGGGGAATGGGAGAGTTTGCATGCGGCCATAATAGCGGCCCCGTCCGGCGGCTTCACGCCTGCCCTTCACAACTGCCCAAATCCATGCATTTCCTTGTCCTGAGTGTGATCTGCAGTGTTCTGGTATCGGTGCTGCTGAAACTGGCGCCACGCCGCGGCGTCGATATCGCCCAAGCGGTGACCTGGAACTACCTCGCCGCCAGCGTGCTGTCGCTGCTGTTGCTCAAACCTTCCTTGCAGTCGCTGCAGAGCGGGCATACGCCGTGGCTGGCGCTGCTTGGCCTTGCCGTGGCGCTGCCCGGCATCTTCCTGGTACTGGCCCGCGCGGTGCGCGAGGCCGGCATCGTGCGCAGCGACGTGGCCCAGCGCCTGTCCTTGCTGCTGTCGTTGGCCGCCGCCTTCCTGCTGTTCGGCGAGCAGGCCAACGGCTGGAAACTGGCGGGCCTGGGGTTGGGCTTGCTGGCGATTGTCGGTGTGACCGCCCGCGATGGCGGCAGCGCCGAACGCTCGCGTTCAAGCTGGGGCTGGTTGCTCGGGGTCTGGGCTGGCTTTGCCTTGATCGACATCCTGCTCAAGCAGGTGGCCGCCGCCGGTACGCCGTCCATCGCGGCCCTGCTGGTGAGCTTTGGCATCGCCTTCGTACTGATGCTTGTGTGGCAGCTGCAGCGGCATGTCAGCGGCAAGAGCCGGCTGACGCTGGGCAATCTTCGCTTTGGCCTGCTGCTCGGGCTGCTCAACTTCGGCAACATCCTGTTTTACGTGCGTGCGCACCAGGCGCTGCCGCACAGCCCGGCGACGATTTTCGCGGGCATGAATATTGGCGTGGTGTGTCTGGGTGCGCTGGTCGGCGTGCTGGTGTTCGGTGAGAAGACCAGTGTGTGGAACCGCGTTGGCCTGGCGCTGGCAGTGGTCGCGATTGGACTGATTGCGCGCGGGACGCTTTGAGGGTCCTGCTGGTTTGGAGCAACAGCAAAGGCACCCCTCCCCGGCCCTCCCCTTGCCTACGGCAAAGGGAGGGAGAAAAACTGCCCCCTCCCTATCGCGCAGCGAAGGGGGTGAAGAATGCCTGCTTGCGCGCCACTGGCGCGCGGCCTGATGAACGACCGAAGGCTATGCCTTCGGGCCGGGAGGGTTGGGGAGGGGTGCTCTTAAGCTTCTAGCTTCTAGCTTCCAGCTCTCAGCCTTACGGCTCGAACCCCAGCAACAACGGATCATGGTCCGAACTGCGCCACGGCCCCGGCACATTGCGGCCCTGGTAACCAACCTCGTCCGCTTCATCGGCATTGATATGCCACTCGGCTGCGCCCTTCAGCCGTGCGGCCATGCCCGGACTCAGCAGCGCGTGGTCCAGGCGACCGGTCATGCCGTTGTAGACGTAGCTGTAAGGCTGCTGCACACCGGCCACCTTGAAAGCGTCCTGCCAGCCATCGGCGTTCAAGGTGCGGATCGGGTCTTCCATCGCATAGGCGTTGAAGTCGCCCAGCAGCACCGCATCACGGCTGCCGGTGCCGGTCGGATCTTCCTGCAGCCAGCTGTGCAGCAACTTGGCCGATTCCACGCGGGTGGCATTCCAGCAGCCCTGGCCGTCGTTGCGATCGGCGTTCTCACCGCTCGCTTCCGAGCAACCCTTGGACTTGAAATGGTTGGCCACCACCACGAACGGGCTGCCCTTGCGGCCCATGCGGAAAGCCTGTGCCAGCGGCACGCGGCTGCGTTCGCCAAACGGCTCGCGCTCCAGCACCGCCGGCTTCCCGACCGGGCTCACCTTTGACGCGCGGTAGATGATGCCGACGCGGATCGGGTTGTCGCCCGGGCCCTTGCCGGCATCGACGAAGCGCCAATCGCCATCCTTGCCCTGCGCGGCATTGAGCGCGCGCACCAGCTGATCGATCGCCGAGCCCGGGCCGTAGCCGTCGTTCTCCAGTTCCATCAGCGCGGCAACGTCGGCATTGAGGCTGCCGATGGTGGTGATCAGCTTGGCCTGCTGTGCGGCCTGCTGTTCGGCGGTCTTGGCGCCACGCAGGGTCGGATAGCCGCCGCCCTTGCCGTCGCCATTGAAGTAATTCTCCAGATTGAACGCAGCGATGCGCAGGCCGCCAGCCACCGTCGGTGGCTGCTGCGGACGCTCGGCGTCCACCACGACCGGGGCGGTCAGCTGCAGGCGATAGCCGCCATCGAAACGCTGGTCGACGATGCCCTGTACCTCGCGCAGCTGCGCGCCGCTGCGCAGCAGCTGGTCCGGCGCCAGATACGGCACCGCGCCCGGGTCGCGCTTGCCGCTGGCATCGTCCAGGCGCAGGCGACGGCGGTTGTTGTCGGCAATCACCGCGACTTGTTCAGGGCTGCCGGCGGCGGCCACTTCGCTGGGCTGCCACAGGCGGCCGCCGAAGGCAGCGGTCAGTTCGCCATAGCGTGAGAGCTGGTCCTGGCCAGCTACGGTCAGGCCGGTCGGAATGCGCACCTGCATGCCTTCCAATGCTTCCCAGTTGGCCGGCACATCGCTCAACACCAGCGGCGCCGGTACGGGCCGCGCTGCGGCCGGGCTGACGGTCTGCGCCTGCAGCGTGGTCAGGCCCTGCTCGCTCTTGCCGGCAGCCTGCTCCTCGACGGTGCCGGTAATGCGCAGCCACTGGCCGACCTGCACGGTCTGCTCCTTGGGCAGGCGCACGAACAAGCCATCGGAAGTGACGGCATCACCATCACCTGCGTCCTGCACGAAGATGCCGCCCAGGCCATCACGCATATCGGCGGTCACCGCGCCCTCGATGGTGACGGTCTTGCCCGCATACGGGCTGTGGTCGGTCGTGCCCTGCACGCTGCCGATCGGCAGTACGACGGGCTTGGACGGGGCAGCCAGCGCCGCGCCGGAACAGGCGGCAGCCAAGGCCAGGGCAAGCAAGCTAGGGGTACAACGCATGGACGCACTCCGGGGAAGACGGAAACACAAAGCGCCGCCCTGGTGGGGCGGCGCCGGCTATTCTGCAGCAATCGGGTCTATTGCCAGCTGCGTGAGTCTGGCGGCTTTCTATTTCAGATTGGCCAGCATCCAGTCCACGGTGGCGTGGATCTGCTCCTCGCTGAGCCCGGCATTGCCGCCCTTGGGCGGCATGATGCCGCCGTCCGGGCCGGTATAGCCCTCGATGGCGTGCTTGTAGAGGGTGTCCTTGCCCTGCGCCAGGCGCTTGTCCCAGTGGCTGTGGTCCAGGGTCGGCGCGTTGCCCACGCCTGTGGTGTGGCAGGCGGTGCACAGGCTGTCGAAGATGGTCTTGCCGTCCAGGGTGCCACCGTAGGCACCGCTGGCTGCCGCAGCAGCTGCTGCGGCAGCGGCGGCCGCAGCCTGCGCCGACGCACCGGTAGCACCGGCGTACACCGCACCGATGGGTGCAATGCGTTGCTCGATGCGCTTGGCCGCGGTCGGCGACACTTCCTTGGGAATGACGTGCTGCAGGTAGGACGCGAAGATGATCAAGCCAATCGTGATGACGGCCAGGATGGCGATCACGATGGAAAAGCGTTTCAGGAACTCAAGGTCGTAATTCCGCACGTCTCATCACCCCGGGCGAGTTGTCGGTGGACCAGCAGCTGCTGGGCGAGTATAGACCAGCGTCCGCCCGCTCCCGCAATGCCCTTGAACACGCCTGTAAGTGCGGCATTGCAGCATCCCGCAGGGGTTACAGCACTCACTGCGGCAGCGGCGCACCGGCTGCGCGCAGGCACAGCGTACTGATCGCAGCGACCAGGTGTTCGCCATCGCGCAGGCCGTCACGGCTGGGCGCGGTCGGCCCGACCAGGGCTTCGGTGAAGGCACCGACGATGCAGGCCGCGCTGATCTCCAGGTCCTGCGCCGGCAGCTCGCCAGCGCGCACGCCGTCTTCAAGGATGCGCTTGAACACGTCACCGAACAGACGCCGGCAACGGATGCGCTCGGCCTCCACTTCCGGGTCCACCGGCTCGGCGATGAAGGCATAGGCCAGGCCCGGCCCGGCCATGGCGCGGCGCACGAACGAAGCCACCGCCAACTGCAGCCGCTGTGGCGCCGGCAAGGGCTCATCGGCAATGGCGGCGAGGATCTCCAGCTCGTGCTCCACGGCGAAGGTCAACACCTCCACGAACAGCTCGGCCTTGGACGGGAAGTGCCGGTAGATCAGACCGGTCGATACCCCCGCCTCGGCCGCCACCGCGGTGATCGGCGCATTGCGATAGCCGCCTGCGGCGACCAGCCGGCGGGCGGCAGCCAGGATCCGCTCGCGGTTGCCCGCCAGCCGTTTTTCCATCAATTCCGAGCGCTTGTAAGCCATTTTTTGATTCTATGTTCAATTTTTGAATTTGTATTCACTTTTTAGCCGGGAGCCGCTAGGCTGCGCGCAAACGCCCGTGCCGACGGCCTGCCCGTCCCCCCAACCCGGTGCGCCCCTTATCGCCAAGCAGTACCGGAGCCAGCCATGCACGTCCCCACCCTGAATTTTGATCTGGGCGAAGAAATCGACATGTTGCGCGAAAGCGTGGCGCAGTTTGCCGCCGCCCACATCGCGCCGCTGGCCGCCGAGGCCGACGCCAGCAACCACTTCCCCAACCAGCTCTGGCGCCAGCTTGGCGAACAGGGCCTGCTGGGCATGACCGTGGAAGAAGAATACGGCGGCAGCGGCATGGGTTACCTGGCGCATGTGGTGGCGATGGAAGAAATCTCGCGCGCTTCCGGCGGCATCGGCCTGTCCTATGGCGCGCATTCCAACCTGTGCCTCAACCAGCTGCGCAAGAACGCCAGCGAAGCACAGAAGCACAAGTACCTGCCCAAGCTGTGCAGCGGCGAACATGTCGGCGCGCTGGCGATGAGCGAGCCGGGTGCCGGTTCGGACGTGGTGTCGATGAAGCTGCGCGCCGATCTGCGCGGTGATCACTACGTGCTCAACGGCAACAAGATGTGGATCACCAACGGTCCCGATGCCGATGTACTGATCGTCTATGCCAAGACCGACCCGGACGCCGGCTCGCGCGGCATCACCGCCTTCATCATCGAAAAGGGCATGAAGGGCTTCTCCACCGCGCAGAAGCTGGACAAGCTCGGCATGCGTTCGTCCAACACGTGCGAGCTGGTGTTCCAGGACTGCGAAGTGCCGGTCGAGAACGTGCTGGGTGCGGTTGGTGGCGGCGTCAAGGTCTTGATGTCCGGCCTGGACTACGAGCGTGTGGTGTTGTCGGGTGGCCCGCTGGGCTTGATGTCAGCGGCGCTGGATGTGGTGCTGCCGTACGTGCATGAGCGCAAGCAGTTCGGCGAAGCGATCGGCACCTTCCAGTTGATCCAGGCCAAGCTGGCCGACATGTATGTCGGCCTCAATGCCTGCCGCGCCTATGTCTATGCGGTGGCCAAGGCCTGCGACCAGGGCCGCACCACGCGCCAGGACGCGGCCGGCGCGATCCTGTATTCGGCCGAGAAGGCGACCTGGGCGGCCGGTGAAGCGATCCAGATCCTCGGCGGCAACGGCTATATCAACGAGTATCCGGCCGGGCGCTTGTGGCGTGATGCCAAGTTGTATGAGATTGGTGCCGGCACTTCCGAGATCCGCCGCATGTTGATTGGGCGCGAGTTGTTCCAGAAGACCGCATAAGTGACGCAACCCCTATTCAAATCGGAATAGAAGCCCCTCTCCCGCTTGCGGGAGAGGGGTTGGGGTGAGGGGGAGCTTCTAGCAAGCAGACCCAGTGCTTTAAAAGCTCCCCTCATCCGCCCCTGCGGGGCACCTTCTCCCGCAGGCGGGAGAAGGGACGCAACAGCAACAGCAACAGCAAAGCAACGGCAAAAGCCAAGCAAAAGCCAAGCAAGAGCAAAGCAAGAGCAAAGCAACAGCAACAGCAAAAAGCAAAAGCAAAAGCATCAACCCTGCCGCCATGTTTCCGCGCGCAGACACGCTCCAGAATCCAGGACCTCGGCCATGACCGTACTCACCTCCCAGCTGCAACCCGGCAGTGACAGCTTCGAAGCCAACCGCGCCGCGATGCAGGCCCAGGTCGATGATCTGCGCGCCACACTTGAAGCCACCGCGCGCGGCGGCAGCGACGCGGCCCGAGCCAAGCACAGTGCGCGCGGCAAGCTGTTGGTGCGTGAACGCATCGATGCCCTGCTCGATCCCGGCAGCCCCTTCCTGGAAGTCGCGCCGCTGGCCGCGCACGGCATGTATGCCGATCCGGTGCCCGGCGCTGGCATGGTCGCCGGCATCGGCCGCGTTTCCGGGGTCGAATGCCTGATCGTCGCCAACGATGCCACGGTCAAGGGCGGCACCTATTACCCGGTGACGGTGAAGAAGCATCTGCGTGCGCAGGAAATCGCCCAGCAGAACCGTCTTCCCTGCATCTACCTGGTCGACTCCGGTGGCGCCTTCCTGCCACTGCAGGATGAAGTCTTCCCCGACCGCGATCATTTCGGTCGCATCTTCTACAACCAGGCCAATCTGTCGGCGCAGGGCATTCCGCAGATCGCCTGCGTGATGGGCAGCTGCACCGCAGGCGGCGCCTATGTGCCGGCGATGAGCGATGAAACCGTCATCGTCAAGGAACAGGGCACCATCTTCCTCGGCGGTCCGCCGCTGGTGAAGGCAGCAACCGGCGAAGTGGTCAGTGCCGAAGAACTGGGCGGTGCCGACGTGCATACGCGGATCTCCGGCGTTGCCGACCATATGGCCGACAACGACCTGCAGGCGCTGGCACGGGTGCGTTCCATCATCGCCAACTTGAACTGGCGCAAGCCGGATGCAAGCGTTGCGCTGCAGGCCAGCGAGGCGCCACTGTTTGAGGCGCATGAGCTTTATGGCGTGATTCCAGCCGATACACGCAAGCCCTACGACGTCCGCGAGGTGATCGCGCGTATCGTCGATGGTTCGCGTTTCGATGAATTCAAACCGCGCTATGGCAACACCTTGGTCACCGGTTTCGCGCATGTGCATGGCCATCCGGTCGGCATCATCGCCAACAACGGCATCCTGTTCTCGGAGTCCGCGCTGAAGGGTGCGCACTTCATCGAGCTGTGTTGCCAGCGCAACATCCCGCTGCTGTTCCTGCAGAACATCACCGGCTTCATGGTCGGCCGCAAGTACGAGCACGGCGGTATCGCCAAGGACGGCGCGAAGCTCGTCATGGCGGTGGCCAATGCGCGCGTGCCAAAGTACACGGTGGTGATCGGTGGTTCGTTCGGTGCCGGCAACTACGGCATGTGCGGGCGCGCGTATTCACCGCACTTCCTGTGGATGTGGCCGAATGCGCGCATCGGGGTGATGGGCGGCGAGCAGGCGGCCAGTGTGCTGGCTACGGTCAAGCGAGATGGCATCGAGGCCAAGGGTGGTGCGTGGTCGGCCGAAGAGGAAGATTCGTTCAAACAGCCGATTCGTGATCAGTTCGAGTCGCAGGGTCATCCGTATTATGCGAGTGCGCGCTTGTGGGATGACGGGGTGATTGATCCGGCGGATACGCGGCGGGTGCTTGGTCTGGCCTTGGCTGCCAGTCTCAATGCGCCTGTGCAGGACACGCGGTTTGGTGTGTTCCGGATGTGATTGACGTCATGCACTTTTTTACAGAAAGAGCGGTGAATCAGGAGCTTTCGCTCCCCTTCGGGGAGCGAGTTACTTCTCTTTGCTCGTGCAAAGAGAAGATAACCAAGAGAAAGCACGCCCTGCCTACGCGCCCAGCACGCTTCGCGTGCCGGGTTCACTCCACCGGTGGGATTTTTCGACACGACATCCTTGTCGTGGCGAAAAACGACGCGCATCCATGCACGTCGCCCTTCGGGTATTCCCCACCGGTTCCGTCGCTGCGGAAGGGGCCCGGCAAAGCCAAAGCAAGAGCAACAACAACAGCCGACGGCTGCTCCCTATCCCCTGCCCACGTGCCACATCATGGATAACGCCATGTTTACGAAGATCCTGATCGCCAATCGTGGTGAAATTGCCTGCCGCGTTATTGCTACCTGCCGTCGGCTGGGTATCGCTACCGTCGCGGTGTACTCGGATGCAGACCGCAATGCGCGGCATGTGCGTCTGGCGGACGAGGCTATCCATATTGGTGCTGCGCCCGCTGCCGAGAGCTATCTGCGCGCCGAGGTCATTCTCGATGCGGCGCGTCGCAGCGGTGCGCAGGCGATTCATCCAGGCTACGGCTTTCTCTCCGAGAACGCGGGGTTCGCGCGTGCCTGTGACGCTGCTGGCATCGTCTTCATTGGACCGCCGGCCAGTGCCATCGATGCGATGGGTGACAAAAGTTCAGCCAAGGCCTTGATGCAGACTGCCAACGTGCCGCTGACGCCGGGCTATCACGGTGAGCGGCAGGAGCCGGAGTTCCTGCGGGCGCAGGCCGATGCGATTGGTTATCCGGTGCTGATCAAGGCCAGCGCGGGTGGTGGTGGCAAGGGCATGCGCAAGGTCGAGGCCAGCGCCGACTTCGAGGCTGCACTGGCCAGCTGCCAACGCGAGGCGCAGGCTTCGTTCGGCAATGCACATGTGCTGGTGGAGAAGTACGTCGAGCGTCCGCGCCATATCGAGATACAGGTGTTCGGCGACAGCCATGGCAACGTGGTCTATCTGTTCGAGCGCGACTGCTCGGTGCAGCGCCGCCACCAGAAGGTGCTGGAAGAAGCGCCCGCCCCCGGCATGACCGCCGAGCGCCGCGCCGCGATGGGTAAGGCGGCTACCGATGCCGCGCGTGCGGTCGGTTATGTCGGCGCAGGCACGGTGGAGTTCATTGCCGGACCGGATGGCGATTTCTATTTCATGGAAATGAACACCCGCCTGCAGGTCGAGCACCCGGTCACCGAGTTGATTACCGGCACCGATCTTGTCGAGTGGCAGCTGCGCGTGGCCGCCGGCCAGCCGATGCCGAAGACACAGGAACAGTTGCAGATCCACGGCCACGCCATCGAGGCACGGCTCTACGCCGAAGACGCTGACCGCGGCTTCCTGCCTTCAACTGGCACCCTGCGCCATCTGCACCTGCCGCAGCCCAGTGCCAATGTGCGCGTGGACGCCGGTGTCGAGCAGGGCGATGCGATCACCCCTTACTACGATCCGATGATCGCCAAGCTGATCGTCTGGGACGTGGACCGGGCCAGCGCCCTGCAGCGCATGCAGCAGGCCTTGGCGCAGTGCCAGGTCGTCGGCGTGACCACCAATGCCGCCTTCCTGCGCCGGCTGGTGCTGACCGACTCGTTCCGCACCGCCAATCTCGATACCGCGCTGATCGAACGCGAACGTGAAGCGCTGGATATCCACCACGTTGCTGCCAGTGACAATGACTGGGCGCTGGCGGCCGTGCTCGTAGTAGCCAACGATACGCCGCACGACAACGACGCATCCCCGTGGGCAATCGCCGACAGCTGGCGCCTTACCGGCCCCGCAGCACGCTTGGTGACGCTGGAGCACCTGGAGCAGCGCAAGCAGCTGCAGGTGCGCGACAGCGCCAACGGCTGGCAGGTGCAGGTCGGCGACGCATCAATCAGCGTGACCGGGAAAACCGACAGCACTGGCTACGCCCTGCAGCTGGGTGAACGCCTGCAGCGCGGCCAGGCAATCCGCGAAGGCAACATGCTGTACGTCTTCGGCAATGAACAGCAGCAGCGCTTCAACATCCACGACCCGGTCGCTGAGGCCGACAACAGCGCCGATCACGGCGGCAGCCTGCTGGCACCCATGCCCGGCCGCGTTGTCACCCTGCTCGTGCAGCCCGGCGCTACCGTCAGCCGCGGCACGCCGCTGCTGGTGATGGAAGCGATGAAGATGGAACACACCCTGCAGGCGCCGGCCGACGGCACCGTGCACGGCTTCCGCGCCAAGGCCGGTGACCAGGTGGCCGATGGTGCGGTGCTGGTGGATTTCGATGCCAGTCCAGCTGCTTGATCAAGCGCGGGTGTCGTCGCTGGCGGGTTGTCGAGCGCGCCAGCGATGACTCCTCAGGCGTCGGCCGCCGAAGGCTGCCAGATCTGCTCGGCTGGATCGAGCTCCATCGTCACCATCTCCGTCCCACGCCAACCGAATCCGCACACGGGCAGCACGCCCTCCGTCATCGGGTCGAGGCCGAACACCTGTTCGAGCAGCGCTTCATTGATTGCACAGGTGACATAGGCGCCCAGACCCATCTCGGTCGCGGACATGTACAACGCCTGCGAAAGGTGACCTGCTTCGAGCACGATCGCGCGGTAGGCCTGCCGGTACTTCCAGAAATTGCGGGTGTAGCGCGGCGACAGGATCACCATCACATGCGCGTCTGCGAACCAGTGCTGCTGCGCCACTGCATCGAGCATCAGCTGGTCAATCGACACCGTGGTAGAGGCCATTGGCAAATCCTTCAACGTTGCGCACCAGAAGGTAGGCCTCTATCGGATGCAGACCACCGCCCGAAGGACTGCTCTTCTTCGGAAAAACGGTGTCCTCGGTAACTCGCACCGAAGAACGTGCGGCGAACACACGCCCAAGCAGGCTGGACAGCATCGCAGCCGGCAACGGCCGTGGGGTATCGAAATTACGGCAGGTAACGCGCTGTTCCAGTAGCCGGTCGAATTCATTCCGCTGCTGCCCGGGTAGTGCAAGTCGCTCACTGTCAACGACGCGAATGATGACTTCGGCCGGTGGCGAACCCAATTGCTGCCTGAGCTCAGCCGCGGATGCAGTACCGGCATCGGCCATCGCCTGCACGGCACCGGCACCCATCCAACGCGTGAAAGCGTGGAAGGTCGCCGTAAGCGGGTGCCAATGCGCCGTGCGAAGCTGCTCATCCTGCTCGCGGGATGGTCCCCATTCAATTGAATGCTGCAGACAATCAATCCGGCCAGGGCCAGAGCATGCAGGCACTGCCCACGTTGAGGGCATACGCATCCCCGGCACATGCACGGCCGAGCTACAGCGCCACCCAGGCGTTCTGACCCGGACTGTCACTGGAAGTCCCGCTGCGGCGGGACTTCCAACCTCCCGGGCCACGTATCAGGTGGATCCAGCCGGGCATGCAGGTGCCTGCCACTTCACGGCCTGCATCTCGCACCGCGCAATCAACCACACCATCGGCGCTTCAGCCAACCACCGCCGGCCACACCACTCTGCCAGGGTCAAATTCGGTAATCGACATCTCATCGGTCCGATAGCCAAAGCCGCACACCGCGATAACACCTTTTTCCAGGGGATCCAGGCCAAACATGGCTTCGATCTGCGCTTCGTTGATTGCCGCAGTCACGAACGCTCCCATTCCCATATCGGTCGCTGACAGATAGAGCGTTTGTGAAAGGTGACCGCTATCAAGAATCAACGCCCTGTAGGCCTTGGCATGATTGCGGTACTTCCAGTAACTCCTGCGGTACGTCGCTGCCAGGGCCACCATGACGGGTGCGTTTGCGAACCAATGCTGCCCAGCCACCATCTGCGCTGCCAGCTGGGCGAGCTGTTTCTGCTCCCCTTCCACCTGCTTCAACGCATGGCTCTCTGGCAGATAGCGATAGAGCCCCGGAACCAAGCCCTCCACGCGCTGGACCAGCAGGTAGGTATCGGTTGCATGGAAGCCGCCACCAGAAGGACTGCTGCGCTTGAGGAACCTCAAGCCTTTGGCTGGTTCTTCGACGTGGGTTGCGGAAAAAACCCGCTCCATCATTCGCGCAAAGTCAGCAAGCGCCAGCGAGCGCCCCGAGAAGTTTCGACAGGTCACCCTTCGCCGTAGCAGCTCATCGAACGCATCTGGCTCGCATCGCGGCAAATAGGTGTCGGCAACGCTGTCAGGCTCGGGCACTGGAGCTTCCCGTGACCTCATCAACCCCGCGACTGTGTTGGTCCCGTTCCGCTCCATGTCGGCTGCGCTGTCTACATTCGACCAGCGGGCACTGGCCGCGCACGCCGCAGCCAGCGGCCACCACTCCGTAGCACGGAGCTTCTCGTCATTCCTCCGGATGTGCTCAAGGTCATCGATGTCGTCCGTCGCGATCACCAAGCCCATCTTGATCAAGGCGCAGATCTGCTCGTAAGAGCCCCCGCAATCCTCCCAATCCATCCAGCGGGAAGGGCTGATCGTCCCAAGCAGGGAGACCATCCATGCCTCTATTTCAACCTCACCAACCTCCAGGTGCGGAGCGATGGCCTGCCAGGTTCCATGCCGCACCAGGCCATCTCCACCGGAGAGGACTGCCCCCAAGCTGAAATGGACCGTCTCCCTTGGTTCGAGGAAAAGAATCGAACAACGACGAATTTTGGTAACTTTCATATTCAAATTGCCGATAACCTGCCGATACTGTGAGCAGCCTGGTCTTCCAGCCACTCACCTCCAGAACTCCAACATGACTTCCATCGAGCACTCCCCATTGTCAGCAGCGCAAGCGGACGCGCTGCTCGATTTACTCTCAACGGATGACAATTTCCGCTCACTGTTCAGCACGGACCCACGTCAAGCACTCGCAGATATCGGGTACATCGTGCCGGAGCATGATCAGCCGGCCTGCCTCAAAATCGAGTCACTGGCGAGCAAGGAAGAGTTCCAGCAGTCGAGAGGAGCCCTGAAACAGCACCTGACATCTGTCGAGGGACTGACTGTCGTCTTCTGCTATGAGGCAGGAAAAACCGGCTCGGCAACAGCCGACTAAGGCGCCCCCAAGGATCGATGCGCGGGTGCGGCCATGGCAGACGCCATGGCCGCTGTTGTATCAGCAACATTCATTGGCTGCAGCAGCTGATTGACGTTGATCTCAACGTACGCCCTGCCCACATTGCTGGACAGCCAACTGCGTTGCCGCTGCGCATCTTCAGCCTTGCCCAGCGCCGCGTACGCAGTTGCAAGCTCAACGCGGACCTGGATGGCCTCATGCCCATCCAGCAAAGGCAGCAAAAGATCCACTGCATCCTGCGGCTCACCATCGATACGTGCCTGCGTGGCTTGGACAAGCAGCCGCATCCAGTGCAAAGAGCGTTGCCCGTCCAGCTCCCTGAGTCGCGGCAATCCTGCCAAGGCAGTGGAGGAAAACTGCTTGAAACCAGATCGCTGCGCGATGTAGATGGCGACCATGCTTCTGAACAAAGCCTCCTGGCGCCCCCGCACGTTTCCAGTACCTTTAGCGGTATCCAAAGATGCGTTGAAGACTTTTCGCAACTCCCGCTCGGAACTTCCTGCAGGATCGGCCAGCAAGCGAACGCTCTGTTCGACAAGCGAGAACTGGGCGATATGCGAATCTCCATATTGGACCGAGTACTCGCGTGTTCGCGCCGCCTCACCAAGCGCGTCTTTTTTTCGCCCCTGGCTCAACGCCAGACTCATACGGTCCAATGACGAATACAGGCTGGATGGATTGCCAGGAACCGCATGCAGCCCATCAAGCAGACTACGCGCTTCATCTCCACGGCCAAGCAGCGCAAGCGCATTGGCGCTATAGCGGATGGCTCGACCACCACTTTCGCGCTCTGCCTGACGAAACGTATCCAAGGCCTGCTGCGCATTGCCGTTGGCAAGCTGAATTCGCCCTATGTGGTCCAATGGTACAGAGCGCAATGGATCCTGTGGGACAGCTGCCGCCTGAGCAAACGGCAATGCTTCATTGAACCTGTTATCCACGATGAGGTGCCAGGATGCATTGGAGGCGCCTGCAAAGTAGTCGGGATACATGGTCGCCAGCAATTTCCACTGTGGCAACGGAGACGCAGCCGAGCGCAGTTCATGCTCCCAGGCTTCGATGTAGAGCTGGTCCCGACGCGGAAGCCTGTCGCGATGCGCCAAGGCCCGTTCAAGCTCGGCGATCGCGGGCGCCTCATCAAGCCCAGACCAGTAGATCCGCGCCAAGCCCATATGTGCCAGCGCAAATTCTGGATCGATCTGCAACGCCTTCTTCAACAGGTCGGCAGCCAACTCGAAATCACGGTTCGACATCGCCTTGATTGCAAGTGAATATGCGCGCAGCGCTTCGATGTTGCCAGTCGTAACCTCAGGAAGTGGAGACGAGTCGCGTGCGAGCGAATCACTTGACTCGCCAAACCGGGTTCGCAGCTTTCCACTTACTTCGTCGATGGACGAAAGCAAGGACTCAATTCCTGGGCCTTGGGCCGAGATCGAATCAAGCGTGCCTCCGTTCCGCGGATCGACAATCTCAACCGTGAAACGCACACGACGCCCCAATTCATCAACGCGCGCCAACAGAACCGCGCGCGCGCCATCCCTCATGGCGACTTCACCCGCCATCTTCCGGTTCATCGGCTCGTCCGGCCGATGATTCATCAGACCGAGTGTCTTCCGCACTTTCAGATCGCTCAACACATTGACGAATCGGGATTGCTCAAGGCTTATTCGAAATGCCTGCTCCACCGCGCCATCAAGAAGCTGTTCACTGGTGTGATTTTGGACCCCGCCGATGACAACCCAATCCCGCTCGGCAAAGGCGATCGCAGGTTCCGCACGTACCAACACCCACACCACCGCGCCCATTGCCACAACCAGGGTCAATTCGGCGACCAGTGCAGCCGGTCGACGCCATAGCGGCAGACGGCGCCACGCCTTGTTCGAACGCGCAGGCATGCGCAACGGCGCAGTACCCGCCATACCAACTTCAAATACTTCCTGCGGCGTTGGCAGACCCTTGAAGTACCAATGGCCATGCGACTTCCATTGCAATCCATGGCCTCGATCGCCGAGCTCACGCTGGTTGGTGCGCAACAGACCTTCGGCGACCGCCGACAGCAGAATCTGGCCCGGGCGCGCCAGCTCCATCAAGCGTGCCGCGGTGGGTTTTGCCACGCCCTCCACCTCCAATGGCTTGGCACCTGCAGCAACGGCTGCCTCATCGTTGCGCCAGAACAGAACATCCCCAACATGGACACCAATGCGTGCCTGCAAGGGAAGCTTTCTCTCCTTGCCGATGACTACCAGTGCATCCAGATAATCCAATGCAAAGCCAAGGCCGTGCACAGGCACATCGAATAACAGCAGCATTCCATCGGAACGGTCGATCAGGCGCCCCTTCCAGCGCTGCAACAGCTGCAGTACGCGCGTGTCCAGGCTGCGGAACAACTCAGCAGCTGCTGCGTCGCCAATCCGCGCCGTCAGTGCCACCGAGTCACAGATATCCGTCAACACCAAGGTCTTGAGCTGGCGATCGGATGAGGTGGAGTCAGTCTCGCTGGACATGGTCTACACCGAAAGATTCAAGGTCGACGGATTCTTCCTGGAACCACTGCGCACGATTGCCTCCGGCGCGCTTTGCCATGTACAGCGCTTGATCCGCGCGTGAATAAGCGTCGTTCCAATGGTGATCCTGATCGATCAACACCATGCCGACGCTCAGCGAACAGGCACCAACCGCCGCGCCGGGGTAGGCGATCAGGTGGCGCATGGCTTCGAGCACGAATTCGGCGGTGCGCGACAGACTGTCGGCGTTGGCCTTCATCAGCAATACGCAGAACTCGTCGCCGCCAAGACGGCAGGCGATATCGTCCTTGCCGGTCACCGAGGCAAGAATACGGCCGAAGCACTGCAGGGCATGGTCACCCGCAAGGTGACCGTAAGAGTCGTTCAAGCCCTTGAAGTCATCGCAGTCGAGCAGCAACAGGCCCTGCGGGCGATGACCGGAGCGGTGTGACTTCTGTAGAAAGGCGGTGAGCGCACGGCGGTTGCTGAGCCCGGTCAGATCATCGCTGTAGACCAGCTCGCGGGTGTGGTGCAGCTCGTGGTTGGCGCTGTAGAGATTGCCGAGCGCGGTTTCCAACTCGTGGTTGCGACGGCTGAGCTGGGAGATCAGGCGCTGTTCGCTGGACACCACCCGCGACAGGGTACGTCGCAGGAAGAACACCACCATTGCCGGGTCCTGGTCGATCAGGCGATGGAAATTTTCGTGGGTGATCTCCAGCAACACGCTGTCGCAGTTGGCGCGCGCATCGCAGGAACGCGGGTGGCGTTCGATCAACAGGCCAAGCTCACCAAAGAAGTCGTTGCAGCCCATCGGCTTGGGTGCCAGGCCGGCGCCAAAGTCCAGGCTGACCGTACCGCTGACGATGATGAACATCGAGCTGCCCAGGTCACCACGGCGGAACAGCACCTGCTCGGCCTGCAGCGTGCGGCGCACGCCGTACTCGGCAAACAGCGCAAACTCCACCGGGGACAACTGCGCACGCAGCACCGCTCCCCCCGCCGATGTAGCGACGGAAAGCTCGGACCCCAGTGCTGAACCCCCTGTTGCCATGCCGCTCATTCCCTGCCTCATGGACTGCTCGCCCATCTCAGACGAGTAATCTCGCGAGCCTATCATCAAAATTATCGGTTTTGTGATCCGCCACACCGTTTGATACAGGGTCATGCCAAAAAAAAGAAGGGGCTCGTAAGAGCCCCTTGGAAACGACCTGGCCAGCGCCCTCAGGCAGCGACTTCAGTCTGGAACTGCTCTTCCTCGGTGGAACCGGTCAGCGCGGTCACACTGGAGGCGCCGCCCTGGATCACCGTGGTCACATCATCGAAGTAACCGGCGCCCACTTCCTGTTGGTGCGAGACGAAGGTGTAACCCTTTTCACGGGCAGCGAATTCCGGCTCCTGCACCTGCTCCACGTAATGGCGCATGCCTTCACCACGGGCGTAGTCGTGGGCGAACTTGAAGGTGTTGAACCAGTTGATGTGGATGCCGGCCAGGGTGATGAACTGGTACTTGTAGCCCAGCGCGGCCAGCTCGTCCTGGAACCTGGCGATGGTCTTGTCGTCCAGGTTCTTCTTCCAGTTGAACGAGGGCGAGCAGTTGTACGACAGCAGCTTGCCGGGGCTGGCAGCATGCACGGCCTGGGCGAACTCGCGGGCGAAGCCCAGGTCCGGGGTGCCGGTCTCGCACCACACCAGGTCGGCGTGCGGGGCGTAGGCGACGCCGCGGCTGATCGCCTGCTCCAGGCCGTTCCTGACCTTGTAGAAGCCCTCGCTGGTGCGCTGGCCGGTGATGAACGGTGTGTCGTTCGGGTCGAAGTCGCTGGTCAGCAGGTTGGCGGCTTCGGCATCGGTGCGGGCCAGCACGATGGTCGGCACACCCAGCACGTCCGCCGCCAGGCGCGCGGCGGACAACTTCTGGATCGCCTCCTGGGTCGGCACCAACACCTTGCCGCCCATGTGGCCGCACTTCTTCACCGCCGCCAGCTGGTCCTCGAAATGCACCGCGGCGGCGCCGGCGACGATCATGTTCTTCATCAACTCGTAGGCGTTCAACACGCCACCGAATCCGGCCTCGCCATCGGCAACGATGGGCAGGAAGAAGTCGATCGCATCCTCGGCCTTGACCTTGCCGTCGATGATGTTCTTCCACTGGATTTCATCGGCGCGCTGGAAGGTGTTGTTGATGCGGCGGACCATGGTCGGCACCGAGTCGTAGGCGTACAGCGACTGGTCCGGGTACATGGTTTCGGAGGTATTGCCGTCGGCGGCCACCTGCCAACCGGACAGGTACACCGCTTCCAAACCAGCCTTGGCCTGCTGCATGGCCTGGCCGGCGCTGATCGCACCGAAGGCGTTGACGTAGCCCTTCTTCGAGCCGCCATTGACCAGTTCCCACAGGCGCTCGGCGCCGCGCTTGGCCAAGGTATGTTCCGGCTGCACGCTGCCGCGCAGGCGCACCACGTCAGCGGCGCTGTAGGTGCGCTTCAAGCCCTTCCAACGCGGGTTGGTGTCCCAGTCCTGCTGCAGGGCGGCGATCTGTTGCTGGTAGCTGCTCATCGTGTCGTCCTCAAAAAGTGGTGCGTACGTAAGGGGAAGGGTCAATCGATCTGCTGGTAGGCAGGCAAGGTCAGGAAGTCGGTCAACTCGTCGGCACGGCTGAGCTGGTCGAGCAGGCCGATGGCCTGGGTGATGCGGCTGCCACCGGGCAGTGCGGAGGTATCGCCAAGGCGTGTCGGAAGCGCGCGCAGGGTGCTGGCAAGCAGCGCGAAATCGATCGCGGTGCCGTCGTCCAGGTGCTGGTTGCCCGCATGCAGCCATTGCCAGATCTGGCTGCGGCTGATCTCGGCGGTAGCTGCGTCTTCCATCAGGTTGTGGATGGGCACGCAGCCATTGCCGTCCAGCCAGGCGGCCAGGTAGCGCACGCAGACCTCGACGTTGTTCTCGAAGCCGGCACGGGTAACGGTGCCGCTGCACGGCGCGATCAGTTCATCGCGGCTGGCCTGCACGTCACGGCGCAGCACCTGATGCTGGTTCGGGCCGGACATGTGCTCGTCAAAGATCGCGCGGGCCACCGGGATCAGCGCCGGGTGCGCCACCCAGGTGCCATCGTGGCCGGCGGTGACTTCGCGCAACTTGTCGGCACGCACCCGCGCCATCGCCTGCTCGTTGGCGGCGGCGTCGTGGTTGATCGGGATCTGCGCGGCCATGCCCCCCATTGCATGTGCGCCACGGCGGTGGCAGGTCTTGATCAGCAGTTCCGAATAGGCCTTCAGGAACGGCTGGGTCATCGTCACCTGGCCGCGTTCCGGCAGCACCTTGTCGGCGTGGCGGCGGAAGGTCTTCAGGTAGGAAAAGATGTAGTCCCAGCGGCCACAGTTCAGGCCGACGATGCGGTCGCGCAGCACGTACAGGATCTCGTCCATCTCGAACACCGCCGGCAGCGTCTCGATCAGCACGGTGACCTTGATCTGCCCATGCGGCAGGCCAAGCATGCCTTCGATGTGCGACAGCGCGGTCTCCCACAGCGCCGCCTCTTCCATTGACTGCAGCTTGGGCAGGTAGAAATAGGGGCCGCGGTCCTTGTCCATCAGGGTCTGCGCGTTGTGGAAGGCGAACAGGGCAGCATCGAACAGGCCGCCGGCAATCGGCTGGCCGTCGATCAGCACGTGCTTCTCGTCCAGGTGCCAGCCGCGCGGGCGCACGATCAGCACCGCCTGCTCTTCGAACGGGCGCAGCGTGTAGTGCTTGCCCGGGCCCTTGGCGGTGGCCGGCGCGGTGAAGTCCAGATCGCCGCGCACCGCCGCCTTCATCGTCTGCTGGCCGGCCAGCACATTGCGCCAGGTCGGCGAGGTCGAATCCTCGAAGTCGGCCATGAACACCTTGGCGCCGGAGTTCAGCGCGTTGATGACCATCTTCGGGTCGGTCGGGCCGGTGATCTCGACGCGGCGGTCCTGCAGCGCGGCCGGGATCGGCGCCACGCTCCAGTCTTCCTCGCGGATGGCACGGGTGTCGCTGCGGAAATCCGGCAGGCCGCCCTGGTCGAAGAAGGCCTGGCGCTCGCGGCGGGCCACCAGCCGCGCCTGCCGGCCCGGCTCGACCGCACGGTGCAGCGATACGAGCAGGCCCAGCACGCCGGCCGGCAGCAGCGCGGACTGGCCGGCCAGCTGGGTGGTCAGGGTGATGCCCGGGGTCGGGCGGGGGGCGGACTGCTGGGCAACGACTGCGTGGGCGACGGCGGACATCGGAGGTTCCTGCGTATGTCGGGGACTCCAACGTGCCGTCGCAGGGAGGTATTTAACAAAACAGTTTTTGCAATGTTATCTATAAGTTGTGCTAATACTGGCTTTAAGATGCCCACCAAGCCGCCCGTAACCCCGCGTTTTTCCTACAAGTCTGATCGGCTCAAGCCGCTGCGGGCGTTCCTGCAGACGGTGCGCCTGGGCTCGGTTTCGCGTGCTTCGGAAGCGCTTTTTGTCAGCCAACCGGCAGTGAGCCTGCAGCTGCAGGCGCTGGAACGGGAGCTGGGAGTGGTGCTGTTCGAACGCAGCGGACGTCGGCTGGTGCCTACCCGCGAGGGTCAGCTGCTGTACGACATGGCGCAGCCGCTGGTTGAAAGCCTGGACGGGCTGCTGCCGCGTTTCCGCGAAAAGGTCAGCGGGTTGGATGCGGGCGAGCTGAACATCGCCGCAAATTCGTCGACCATCCTGTATCTCCTGCCGAAGATCGTCGAAAACTTTCGCCAGCAGCACCCGGATGTGCGTCTGACCCTGCACAACGCGATCAGTGCCGACGGCACCGACCTGCTGCGCAGCGACGCCGCCGACCTGGCCATCGGCTCGATGATGGATGTGCCGGCCGACCTCAGCTACGCACCGGTCTACCGCTTCGACCAGGTACTGATCACCCCGCCCGACCACCCGCTGGCTAAGAAAAAGAACCTGACGCTGGAAGACCTGTCGCCGTGGCCGCTGATCCTGCCGCCGCGCCGGCAGATCACCTGGCGACTGGTCGACCTGGTGTTCCAGCAGCATCGCGTGCCTTACACGGTAGCGCTGGAAGTGGGCGGCTGGGAGGTGATCAAGCAGTACGTGGCAATGGGCATGGGCATCAGCATCGTCACTGCCCTGTGCCTGAACGACAGCGACCGCGACAAGCTGGCGACGCGGGCGATGAGCGATTACTTCCCTTCGCGCAGCTATGGCGTGGTGGTGCGACGGGGCAAGGTGCTGTCGCCGCAGGCGCGCGCATTTGTCGAGCTGATCCAGCCGGATCTGTTTGCGCCGCGGCAGTACGACGATACCGGGCATTCGGAGCGGTAGATCCTGCATCGCGAGCCAACGGCACAACAGTTGGTCGACAGCACCGCAGCCGCCTAGACTGCGGCCATGTCTTTGGAACTCCGCCACCTGCGTTATTTCCTGGCCGTCGCCGACACCTTGCACTTCGGCCGTGCCGCCGAGCGCCTGGGCATGTCGCAGCCGCCGCTCAGCCAACAGATCCGGCAACTGGAAACCCTGCTTGATGCACAGCTGTTCGTGCGCAGCCATCGTCGCGTGCAGCTCACACCAGCAGGCGAAGTACTGCTGGAACAAGCCCGCGACATCCTGCAGCGCATGGACAAGGCAGTCGACAGTGTGCAGCGCGCACAACGCGGCGAAAGCGGCGAGCTGCGCATCGGCCTGACCCGTGCGACACCGCTGTCACCGCAGATCCCGCGCGCGATCTACGCTTACCGGCAGCAGCACCCACAGGTGCAGATGCAGCTGCGCGAAATGAACAGCCTGCGCCAGATCGATGCCCTGCTTGCCGACGAATTGGACGTGGGCATCATCCGCAAGCGCGTGCTGCCCGACGAACTGGTTGCACAGCACCTGTTCGACGATCCCTTGGCACTCGTCGTGCATGCAAGCCACCCGGCGCTGCGCGGCAAGGATCCGGCAACGGCACGTTTGTCGTTGAAGCAATTCGCACTCGACCCGTTTGTCGGCTTCTCACGCGATTCGGGTGCAGGCATCCACGACCATGTGATCACCCTGTGCCGCAATGCCGGCTTCAGCCCCCGCATCGTGCAGGAAGCGGGCGAGTCATCGACCTTGATCAGTCTGGTCGCTGCCGGGCTTGGCGTATGCATACTGCCCTCCTCCTGCGGCCACATTCAGGTGGAGGGCGCGTGCTTCGTGGAATTGGCCGATCGCGGCGCGGCATCCGAGATCCAGTTGGCATGGCGGCGTGAAGCAGTGACGCCGTTGTTGCGGCAGTTCATTGCACTGTTGAAGCGGGAAGTGGCGGGTTGAGGGGGAGAGTAGCAGCGGGAGCAAGGGCAAAAGCAAAAGCACCCCTCCCCAACCCTCCCCTGCGCTCCGCGCAAGGGAGGGGGCGAAGCTCAGCACCCTCCCTTTGCCGCAGGCAAGGGGAGGGTTGGGGAGGGGTGCTTCTGGCTTCTGGCTCTCAGCTCTTCGCCTCAACCAACACCAGACCCGCCCCCTGCTCCAGCCGACGCCACAACCGCCAGGCTGCACCGACACCCGCTAACGTCAGCATCAAGCAGAAAGCGCAGACGCCGATCCAACCCCAGTGCGTATAGAACACACCGCCGACAGCGCCCAATACGCTGGAGCCCAGGTAGTACGAAAACAGATACAAGGCCGACGCTTCAGCACGCAGTGCACCTGCGCGCACACCCACCCAGCTGCTGGCCACCGAATGGCCGCCAAAGAACCCAAACGTCGCCAGCGCGATACCCATGGCCATCGCAGGCAACCACGGCATCGCCAGCAACACGGTGCCTGCCAGCACCAGGCCGAATGACAAGGCCAGCACCGGTCCTCGTCCCAGGCGATCGGCAAGCTGTCCCATCCACGCCGAACTGACGCTGCCCACCAGATACACGGTGAAGATCAGCCCGACCACGGTCTGGCTCAAGCCATACGGCGGTGCCAGCAGGTGGTAACCAAGGAAGTTGTAGAGCGTCACGAACACGCCCAGCAGCAGGAAGCCGCAGGCAAACAACCACGGCAACGCCGCATCGCGGAACAGTCCGGCAAAGCGCGCCGGCAACTGCATTGGCTCGGCACGCTTGGCGCGGAAGTGGCGCGATGCCGGCAGCTGTGTCCACAGCGCCACGCTCGCCAACAACGCAATCACGCCAACTGCGGCGATACCGACGCGCCAACCCCAATGGTCAGCCACCACACCGGCAATCAAGCGCCCACTCATCCCGCCAACCGCGTTGCCGCCGATATACAGGCCCATCGCCAGCCCCAGCGAGCGGCTGTCCATTTCCTCGACCAGCCAAGTCATCGCAACAGCTGGCACGCCACTGAGGCTCAGGCCGAGCAAGGTGCGCAGCAGCAGCAAGGTGTTCCAGTCATCGGTAAGCGCGGTGCCCAGCGTCAGCAACGCGGACGTCAACAGCGAAGCCACCATCACCGGGCGCCTGCCGATGCGATCGGAGACGATGCCCGCTACCAACATCGCCACGGCCAACACGCCGGTGCTAACCGACAAGGCCAGCGCGCTGTTGCCGGCGCTGATGCCGAAATGGGTGCTGAAGCCCGGCAGCAGCGGCTGCACGCAGTACAGCACGCCAAAAGTAGCGAAGCCGGCCATGAACAAGGCCAGCACCGCGCGCCGGAACTCAGGCGTGCCCTGGCGGATGTGGGGATGTTCGGCTGCCGTGTTCGGCGACGTGATTGGCGCCAATGATTCGTTGCAGCTTGCGGTGTTGCTGGTTTCGGGTTGCATTGCATCTTGGCCTGCAACGGCAGGCCGGCTTATTGGGAGTGCCGGAAGCATGAACCTGTGGATCGAGTCGATCCATAACCTGCTGTGTACGGTTTGATATCTAAAGTGTATTAATTCAGCGTCTGCAGCACCGCAGTACCTGGAACAAGCATCGAAGCACATCCCTTCTCCCGCCTGCGGGAGAAGGTGCCCCGCAGGGGCGGATGAGGGGAGCTTTGGGCTTTGGGCTTTGGGCTTTTGGCTTTTGGCTTTTGGCTTTTGGCTTTTGGCTTTTGGCTTTTGGCTTTTGGCTTTAGCTATTGATCATGGTTTTCCAGGTAGAAGCTTTCCCTCACCCCAACCCCCGCTCCGCGCCCCGGCCCTTGCGCTGGCGCAAGGACGTTCGACGGGCAACGAACCAGTGGTTCGTAAGCTGCCCCTCTCACCCCGCAAGCGGGAGAGGGGCTTGAGCAAAAGCTTGAGCAGGCGCTTCGCGCCTCAGCAATCACAGCCCTTCCAGCCCGGCTGCTTGCTGGTCTGGCCAATGCCCGGGTTGAAGGTGTTGCTCGGGTCCAGCTGCTGGTAGAACTGCGCCAGCGCCGGCTTGGCCGGATACAGGTGACCGACGTTGTGCTCGGCCGGGTACTCGGCACCGCGTTCGTCCAGCAGCTTCCACATGGCGTGTTCGATCGCCATCGGGTCTTCACCCTTGCGGGCGATGTAGTCTTGATGAAAGACATGGCACAGGAAGTGCCCGTAATAGAGCTTGTGTAGCAAGCGCGCATCCAACTCGGCCGGCAGCTGCTCGAACCACGCGCGGTCGTCGCGGCGCAGAGCGATATCCAGTGCGACGATGTCCTGTACCTGCGCACGATGCACTTCGCGGTAACGCACCGCCGCGCCAGCCACTGCGAACCTGTGCAGGAATGCCTTGCGACCTTCGTCCGGCGTGCAGTGGAAGTAGCCGCCTTCATGCCCGGCGAAGAAGCCGCGCAACCACTGCTCGGTCGCCGCCGCATCCTGTGCGGAAACCTTGACCAGCAAGTGGTGCTCATAGCGCTGGCGGAACTCACCCATGCGCTTGGGAAGATGCGAGGGCAACAGTCCGGTCAGCAGCTGCATCGCGTGATCGGTGACACCACGCAGGCCCAGTCGCTCGAACCAGCCATCAACCCGGCTCTTCAAGGCGAATGCCGCCGGCACCCGTGCGGTGCCCAGCTTGTCGATCAGCAGGAAGGTGTCCTTGCCGTAGCGCTCACCGATGTCATAGGCGACGCGATGGATATATTCACCGGAGATCGGCAGGCGCTCGAAGCCGGTCAGCAGCTGGCGACGGATCGCGGTGAGGCTTTCAGTGCTGTTGCTGCCGATATAGAAGACCTCGGACGCTTCCTTGGCGAAAGTATCCAGGCGCACCGCGAATACGGCCAGCTTGCCAGCCGAACCCGCTGCTTCGTAATGACGGCTGGGGTCGGCGTTGAAACGCGCGGGCGTTGCCGCGTCCACCTGCCGTACCTGCTCGGCATAGCGCGGATCGGAGCCGGCACGCTCACCATCAACACGCACATCGGCAGGCTGGTAGTCGCCGGCCTGCAGGCGCTGCAGGATTTCTTCCGGCGTGTCACCCAGGGCAATGCCAAGATGGTTCACCAGCTGCAGGCGGCCATCGCCATCCACCTGCGCGTACAGCGCCATCTCGGTATAGGCCGGCCCACGCCGCACCAGCGAGCCACCGGAGTTGTTGCAGACACCGCCCAGCACCGAGGCACCGATGCACGAGGAACCGATCACCGAATGCGGCTCGCGCCCCAATGGCGCCAAGGTCTGTTCGAGCCGGTCCAAGGTAGCACCGGGCAGGCACAGCACCTGCCGCCCTTCATCGAGCAGCTGCACGCCGGTCAGCCGCAGCGTGCTGATCAGCACGATCGGCCGACCATAGTCGTTGCCATCCGGCGTCGATCCTCCGGTCAGGCCGGTATTGGCCGCCTGCAGGATGATCGCCGCCCCGCCCTGCACCGCTGCCTGCAAGGCGCGCCACATCTCCAGCAGGCTTCCCGGCCGCACCACCGCCAGCACCGCGCCATCGCCGAAGCGGTAGCCCTTGCGGAAGCGGCGCGTGGCCTTGTCGCCGGTCAGCACATGGGCGTCACCAACGGCTGTGCGCAGCTGCGCCAACAGTGCCTCGTTCGCACTCATGCCAGGTTGACCAGCGAATCGCGGCTGATATCGGCAATGCGACGTGCACCGGTCAACGTCATCGCCACGCGCATCTCCTTGGCGATCAGGTCCAGCAAATTGGCCACGCCGGCCTCGCCCTGCGCGGCAAGCGCGTAGACGAAGGCTCGGCCGAGCAGCACGCTGTCAGCGCCGAGTGCGAGCATGCGCACCACGTCCAGACCGGTGCGGATGCCGGAGTCGGCGAGAATTTTCAGATCGCCCTGTACTGCATCGGCAATCGCCGGCAAGGCGCGTGCGGTGGACAGCACGCCATCCAGCTGGCGACCACCATGATTGGAAACCACGATGCCGTCGGCGCCGAAACGCACCGCGTCGCGTGCATCATCCGGATCAAGTATGCCCTTGATCACCATCGGGCCTTTCCAGAACTCGCGGATCCATTCCAGATCCTTCCACGAGATCGACGGGTCGAAGTTGTTGCCCAGCCAACCGATGTAATCCTCCAGCCCGGTCGGGCTGCCGCGATAGGCGGAGATGTTGCCAAGATCATGCGGACGGCCGAACAGGCCCACGTCCCAGGCCCAGCGCGGATGGGTCATGGCCTGGCCGATGCGGCGCATTCCGGCATTCGGGCCACTCATGCCCGAATGCGCATCGCGGTAGCGCGCGCCCGGCACCGGCATGTCCACGGTAAACACCAGCGTGGTGACACCGGCTGCCTGCGCGCGCTCCAGCGCGTTGCGCATGAAGCCACGGTCGCGCAGCACATACAGCTGGAACCACATCGGTCGCTTGATCGCTGGTGCCACTTCCTCGATCGGGCATACCGACACCGTCGACAAGGTGAACGGAATGCCGCGGCTGTCCGCCGCACGCGCCGCCTGCACTTCGCCGCGGCGCGCATACATGCCGGTCAGGCCGACCGGCGCCAGCGCAACCGGCATCGCCAGCTTCTCGCCGAACAACTCGGTTTCCAGGCTGAGCTCGGACATGTCGCGCAGGATGCGCTGGCGCAGCGCGATGTCGGACAGATCGGAAACATTACGTTTGAGCGTGTGTTCGGCATACGCGCCGCCATCGATGTAGTGGAACAGGAACGGCGGCAGACGACGCTGAGCGGCCGCACGGTAATCGGTGGAGGCGGAGATGATCATGGGTCAACCGTGGGGAGAAGGAAGCCGCGAAGCGCGGGCACGCCGCGCCTCGTCTTCATCGAGCGTGCGCAGCGTTGTGTGCACGAACTCAAGATGGGTGTGCGCTGCGGCACGCGCACGCTCGGGGTCGCCGGCCAGTACCGCATCCATCATTTCGCGGTGCTGGTCAGACAGAGGGGAAAACGTTGTCGATGCGGTGTAGAGCTTCTCGCGGCTTTGCGAGATATTGGTCTGCAGCAGCTCGAACAGGCCGCGCATCACCTGCAGCAGCACCAGATTGTGCGAGGCCTCGGCGATGGACAGGTGGAAAGCCGCGTCGGCGCGCGCTTCGCCGGCCGGATCGTCCTTGCCATGTGCATCCATCATGGTCTGGAAGGCCTGCGCGATGCGTGCGCGGTCCTCGTCGGTAGCCCGCAACGCCGCATGCCAGGCGGTTGCGCCTTCCAGCGCGTGACGGATTTCCAGCACGTCGAAACGGTATTCCGGATCACCCTGGAATAGCGGCAGATACGGCACCAGCGGTTCATCCAAGGCCTGCCGTGCACGTGCAGCCGGCTCGGCCACATAGGTGCCACCGCCAACCCTCGCCACCAGCAAACCCTGGCTGCCCAGCTGAGCAATCGCCTCGCGCAGCGCCGTGCGCGAGACCCCGAGCTGCACCGCCAGTGCGCGCTCGGAAGGCAGCCGGTCACCCGGCTGCAGTTGTTGTTCGTCCACCAGCACGCGCAGCTGCGCGGCCACCTTGTCGGAAATACGTTGCGTACTCATGCCGACATTGTGGCCCGAAGCTGCACTGGGTTGGCGGATGCGGGCGACCATGGCTCAGGGAATCATCCAGGTGAGCCAGTAGGCCTGCGCGGTGGTGATCAGGCCGACCATCACCGTGAAGATCAGACTGTGCTTGACGGTGAAGCGGAACAGGTCCGATTCCTTGCCGGCCAGGCCCACCGCCGCACAGGCAATGGCGATGGACTGCGGCGAGATCATCTTGCCGGTGACGCCGCCAGTGGTATTGGCCGCGACCAGCAACACCTCGGACACACCGATCTGCTGCGCCGTAGTCGCCTGCAAGGCAGAGAACAAGGCATTGGACGAGGTGTCCGAACCGGTCAGGAATACGCCCAGCCAGCCCAGGAAGGGCGAGAAGAAGGTGAATGCCTTGCCCGTATGCGCAAGCGCCAAGGCCAATGTCGCCGACAAGCCGGAGTAGTTGGCGATGAAGGCGAAGGCCAGCACCATGCCGATGGAATAGATCGGCATCTTCAGTTCATTGACGGTCTCACCAAAGGTGCGCACCGCCGCACGTACCGGCATGCGCAGGTAGATGATCGCAATCACCGCCGCCAGCATGATCGCGGTGCCGGTGGCCGAGATGGCATCAAACTTGTACACGGCCTCGTAGGCGGTGGGCGCGTTCACGATCGGCGGCATCTTCTGCACCAGCTGGTCCAGGCCCGGCACCGGCAGCTTCAGCACCCAGTTCTCCAGCGGGCCGCCGGCAGCGAACAAGGCCTTGAACGGCTTGATGCTCCACAGCGTGACCATCGCGGTGAGGATCAGGAACGGCGACCACGCCTTGGTGATCTGGCCGGCGCTGTAACGCGGCGCGGCCGATGCCTGTGCGGCAGCGTCGGCACTGGCGTCTGTTTCGAAGCGGAAAATGCGCTTGGGCTGCCAGCGGCGCAGGAACAGCGTCAGGCACACCAACGATGCCAGCGACGCAGTGATGTCCGGCAGTTCGGGGCCGATGAAGTTGGAGGTCAGGTACTGCGCGATGGCGAAGGAACCACCGGCAACCAGCACCGCCGGCCAGGTTTCCTTGATGCCGCGCCAGCCATCCATGATGGCCATGATCCAGAACAGCACGATGATGGTCAGGAACGGCAGCTGGCGGCCGGCCATCTGCCCGATCTCGAACGCATCCAGGCCAGTGACCTGGCCGGCGACGATGATCGGAATGCCCATCGCGCCGAAGGCCACCGGTGCGGTGTTGACGATAAGACACAGGCCAGCGGCATACAGCGGCTTGAAGCCCAGCCCGACCAGCAACGCGGCGGTGATCGCCACCGGTGCGCCAAAACCTGCGGCACCTTCGAGGAAGGCGCCGAAGGCGAAGCCGACCATCAGCATCTGCAGGCGCTGGTCTTCGGTCACCGACAGGATCGAGGCACGGATGATGGCGAACTGGCCGGTCTTGACCGACACCTTGTACAGGAACACCGCGCCAATGATGATCCAGGCAATCGGCCACAGCCCGTACAGGAAGCCGAAACCGGCTGCACCCAGGGCCTGCGACACCGGCATGCGATAGAACAGCAGTGCAACGGCCAGCGCGATGGCGACGGTGATGGTGCCGGCCAGCCAGCCCTTCATGCGCAGCACGGCCAAGGCAACGAAGAAGAAAGCGATCGGCAACAGCGCGATCAGGCTGGACAGCCAGAGGTTGCCAGCGGGGTCGTACAGTTGTTCCCAGGGCTGCATGCAGGTTCTCGTCAAAGGCGAAAGGCGGCCCACCCGCAGGTGGCGTGGCGGCGGTCGCAAATATTGGTATTACCAATATTCAATCTGTCTGACCAACGAACCGCGATTGAATCGCCGTTTCCGCGAAGATCCTATTAGACCATAGGGTTAGTGAAGATATTTGGTATTACCAATGTTTGGAATTTGTAGGAGCGGCGTAAGCCGCGAAGCCAGCGCCAATCCCCCCCCCCTCGGGCCGGTGTCGGATACCCATCTGCCGCTGGCGGCGAAGGTATG